>CAZEJA010000024.1:0-15166 GCA_964512215.1 uncultured Planctomycetaceae bacterium | reverse complement strand
GGGCGAGTCGGGATGCGGCAAGTCGCTGACGGCGCTGTCGATCATGCACCTGATCCCGCGGCCGGGGTACATCGCGGGCGGATCGATCGCTTTCCAGGGCGCCGACACGGTTCCGATGCCCGGTCCGCAGCGGCGGCAGTTGCGCGGGCGGAATATCGCGATGATCTTCCAGGAGCCCATGACCAGCCTCAACCCCGTCCTGACCGTCCAGACGCAATTGCTCGAGGCGATCCGCCGCGCCCGCCCCGACGCCGCCGGCGGGCGCCTCTCGAAGGCGGACGCCGTCGATCGTGCGATCGAGGCGCTGCGCCTCGCGGAGATGCCCGACCCCGAGCGCCACGTCCGCCAGTATCCGCACCAGCTTTCCGGCGGCATGCGCCAGCGCGTGATGATCGCGATGGCCCTGGCATGTCGGCCCGACCTGCTCATCGCCGACGAGCCGACCACCGCGCTCGACGTAACCGTCGAGGCACGCATTCTCGACCTGATCCGAAACTTGCAGGCCAAGCTCGACACGGCCATTCTGTTCATCACGCACGACCTGGCCGTGATCTCGGAGGTCGCCCACCGCGTGGCCGTCATGTATGCGGGCAAGATCGTGGAGACCGCGCCGACGGCGGAGTTGTTCGAGCGCCCGTCGCATCCGTACACGGAGCGCCTGCTGCGATGTCGCCCCACGCGCACCCAGCGCGGGCGGCGCCTGGAGACGATCAAAGGCATCGTGCCCAATCCGCGCGACTACGCTCCGGGCTGCCGCTTCTGCGACCGCTGCCCGCACGTGTTCGAGCCCTGTCGCGACACCGAGCCGCTCCTGCGCGAGATCGGCCCCGACCACGCGGTGGCCTGTCATCTGTACGCGGACGGCGCTGCGCCGTCCCTGTCGGTCGCCCCGTCGGCGCAGCAGGAAGACGCGGTCGCGTGCGGCGACGACGTGCTGCTCGACGCCCGCGGGGTCGCGAAGCACTTCCCCATCCGCAAGGGCGTCCTGCAGCGCGTGGTCGGCCACGTCAAAGCCGTCGACGGTGTGGACCTTTCGATCCGCCGAGGCAGCACGGTGGCACTCGTGGGCGAGTCCGGGTGCGGCAAGACGACGCTGGGCAAGACGCTGCTGCACCTGCTGGGCCTGACGGCGGGGACGATCCGCTTCGGCGGAAGCGACCTGACGCACCTGAGCGAGACCGCCCTGCGGACGTTCCGCGGGGATGCACAGATTGTCTTCCAGGACCCGTACTCGTCGCTCGATCCGCGGATGACCGTCCGGGAGATTCTTGAAGAGGGCATGAGGGTACACGGCATCGGGCGGCGGACGGACCGTCGCGATCGCGTCGCAAAGCTGCTGGCCGACGTGGGCCTCAAGACCGACGCGATGGGCGCCTACCCGCACGAGTTCTCCGGCGGGCAGCGCCAGCGGATCGGCGTGGCGCGGGCGCTGGCCGTCGAGCCGAAGTTCATCGTCCTCGACGAGCCCACCAGCGCGCTGGACGTGTCCATCCAGGCCCAGATCCTCAACCTCCTGCAGCAGCTCCAGGACCGCGGCGACGAGAGGCTGACGTACCTGTTCATCACGCACGACCTGGGCGTCGTCGAGTACATCGCCGACGAAGTGGCCGTCATGTACCTCGGGCGGATCGTCGAGCGGAGCAGCACCGAGTCCCTCTTCGACGCGCCGCGACATCCCTACGCCCAGGCGCTGCTGTCGGCGATTCCGCGCATCGAGTCCGGCGGGCGGACCGGCTACATCCCGCTGGAAGGGGACGTGCCTTCGCCCAGCGACCCGCCAAAGGGCTGCCACTTTCACCCGCGCTGCCCCCGCGCGATGGACATCTGCCGCAAGACCTACCCCGCCCAGACGGAACTCGAAGACGGCCGAACCGTCTGCTGCCACCTGTACAGAAAATAGGGACTGTCCCGCTGTTGGGGACTGTCCCTATTTCCTGCGCAGTGGACACCGCGCAAAAAGGGGACAGTTGTTCATGGGCCTTCGGCGCACCCACAGAGGGGGAAAACGCCCGGCCGGAGATGTCTCCCAAGTAGCAGCGCCGGAAAATGACGAATGACGAATGTCGAATGCTGAATGAATGTCGAATGTCCAATGACAAGCCGACTTTCGAGAACGGGCGACGGATTCGGCATTCCACATTCATCATTCCTTCGACATTCAGCATTCTGCATTCAGCATTTCAAGCCCTGTTCACGAGGCAGTCCCATACAGCGGGACCGTCCCCATCTTACTCACCCGCTCTGTGGCCTCTGTGTCTCTGTGGTGGAGCTGTTTCCCCGACCGGGGCTTGACTGGCGCGGGGAGGATGACTATGATGTGCGCAGGTCAGCGGAGAGAGCCCGAACGGGCCGCCGAAGGTGCAAGTCCGACAGGACGAAACTCTCAGGCAAACGGACGCTGGCCGGTACCCTCTGGAGAGTCAGTACGACACCGAAGGGGCACGGTTCCGCAAGGGACCCGATCTCTCAGGTTCCAGGACAGAGGATGAGAACATCCTGACGTTGTATGGTCCTGGTGTCCGGGAGTCCGAGTGTGCCTGAGAGTCTGCTGACATTCGTTTCACCTCCGCAATCCCACGCACCCCTATGTGCTGTGGGTGCGAGCCTGGATCCCCCGAGCACCCACAAGCTCCATCCCGACTTCGTCGGGACTCCGCTTGAAGGTGGCGCCCGATTCACTCCGCGAACGAACGAAGGGAGATGTCATGAAGATTGTAGTTCTTGACGGGTATGCGCTGAATCCGGGCGATAACCCCTGGACCGAGATCGAGAAACTCGGCGACCTTACCGTCCACGACCGGACGGACGCCCCGCAGATTGTGGAGCGTGCATCGGGGGCGGACGTCGTGTTGACCAACAAGACGCCGCTGACGGCCGAGACGCTGGAGCAGTTGCCCGATCTCAAGTTCATCGCGGTCTTGGCGACGGGGTACAACATCGTCGACGTCGCCGCCGCCCGGGAGAGGGAAATCCCCGTCTCCAACGTGCCCACCTACAGCACCGACTCGGTCGCTCAACTCGTCTTCGCGCTGCTGCTGGAACTGTGTCATCACGTCGGCCTGCACGACGAGCTGATCCGCAAAGGCGAATGGCAGCGGCGCGGGGAGTTCTGCTTCTGGGACCGCCCGCTGGTCGAGCTGGCGGGCAAGACGATGGGGATCATCGGCTTCGGGCGGATCGGGCGCCGCGTGGGGGACGTGGCGCACGCCTTCGGGATGAACGTGCTCGCCTACGACGTGGTCCAGGGCGATCCGCCCGCCTACACACCGTTCGAATGGAGGACGGTGGAGGAGATCTTCGCGGCCGCCGACGTCGTCTCGCTGCACTGCCCGCAGACGGCGGACAACGTGGGCATGGTCAACCGCGAACTGCTCGAACTGGCCCGGCCGGAGTTGGTGCTCATCAACACCGCCCGTGGCGGGCTGGTCAACGAAGCCGATCTCGCCGCGGCCCTGACCGGCGGGCGAATCGCTGCCGCGGCTGTGGACGTGCAGGCGTCCGAGCCCCCCGCGACGGACAGCCCGCTCGCCGGGGTGGAGAACTGCCTCGCCACCCCGCACATCGCCTGGGCAACGCTGGAGGCCCGCCGGCGCCTGATGGGCACCACCGCGGAGAACATCGCAGCCTTCGTCGCAGGAAACCCGATCAACGTCGTGAACTGAGAGAACTCGGACAGGGAGGCGCAATGATGCGACTTGCAGACCGGATGTCGAAACTGGGAACGGAGACGGCCTTCGCGGTGTCCTCGGAAGCGGCCGCCCACGCCGGGCGGGGCCATCGCGTGTACCCCTTCCACCTCGGGGACATGAACCTGCCGACACCGCCCAACATCATCGACGCGACCGAGCGCGCGATCGCCGACGGCAAGACGGGCTACTGCCCGCCGCCGGGCATCCCGCAGTTGCGGGAACTGCTCGCCGAGGATGTCAACCGCACGCACGCCACGCACTACGGGATGGAGAACGTCGCGATCCAGCCGGGCGGCAAGCCGGTCATCGGCAAGTTCATCCTGGCGATGATGGACCCCGGCGACGAGGTGCTGTACCCCAATCCGGGCTATCCGATCTATGAATCCCAGATCGAGTTTCACGGCGGCACGCCGGTTCCCTACTCCTACCTGCCGGGCGAGAACACCTTCGCCATCGACGTGGACCAGATCGAGGATCTGGTGACGGATCGCACGCGACTGCTCGTGCTCAACGACCTGCAGAACCCCATGGGCGCCGAGGCCGGGGACGAGGAGTTCCGCCGACTGGCCGAGATCGTGGAGGCCCGCGACCTGTTCGTCCTGTGCGACGAAGCGTACTTCGATCTGCGGTATTCGGGCCAATCGCGGTCGTTCGCGTCGCTGCCCGGGATGGCCGAGCGGTGCCTGCTTCTCTACACGTTCTCGAAGAAGTTCGCGATGACCGGCTGGCGGCTCGGGGCGGCGATCGGCCCGGTCGACCTGGTCGACGCGATCGCGAAGCTGAATGTCAACGCCGAGTCCTGCAGCAATCACTTCATCCAATACGGTGCGATGGAGGCCCTGACGGGCGATCAATCCGGCTACCACGAGATCCTCCGCATTCTGAAGCAGCGGCGCGACCGAACGGTCGAGCTTCTCAACGCCATCGACGGCGTGACCTGCTTCAAGCCCGAGGCGACGTTCTACCTGTTCCCGGACGTCACCGAGGCCATGAAGCGGACGGGGCTGACCGACTACGAGCAGTTTCGCACCACCTGTTTGGCCGAAACCGGCGTGTCGTTCTGCACCCGCCGCCACTTCGGTCGCCCGCTGGACGGCGAGACGCGGTTGTACATCCGCTTCGCCTACTCGGGCATCGACGTGGGCGACATTGAAGAGGGCCTGGACAAGCTGAAGGCATTCCTGGAATCCCCGCATGCGGGAGGGCGGATTGACGATGGCAAAGTCCTGCTGCGGTCGTAAGATATCGAACGAGACCCGCCCGCGCGGCGTGCCTCCCACCTGCACCCAGCCTGCGAAGGGGGGAGAGCGTTGAACATGAGCGAGACACGGAAAACCGTGCTGCACGACCGCCACGTCGCCCTCGGGGCCCGCATGGTCGACTTCGGCGGATGGGACATGCCCGTGCAGTACCCGGGCGGCATCCTGGCCGAGCACCTGAGCACGCGGAAGGGCGCGGGGCTCTTCGACGTCTCGCACATGGGACGATTCGTTTTCCGCGGCCGCGGTGGCGTGCCGTTCCTGCAGCACGTGCTGACGAACAACGCCGCCGCGCTGGATGTGGGGCAGGCGCAGTACACGATCGTTCCGAACGCCGTCGGCGGGGCCGTCGACGATGCGTACCTTTACCGGTTCCGCGAGGACGAGTACCTGCTGGTGGTCAATGCCTCCAACGCCCGCAAGGACTGGGAGCATTTCGAATCACTCCGGGCGGACTTCGACGTGGAGATGCTCGACCGCTCCGAGGAACTGGCCATGCTCGCGCTGCAGGGGCCGACCTCCCGGGAGATCATCGAGGGGGTAGTCGAGTCCGGCTCGCTGCCGGAACCCCGGCGCAATGCCCTGAGCAGCGTGACTGTCGACGGGGCCGATGTGCTGCTGGCCCGAACGGGTTACACGGGCGAGCCGCTCTGCTTCGAGCTGTTCATCCCCCGCGATGATGCGCCGCGGATATGGGATCTGCTGATCGAGCGCGGCGCTAGCCCGGTGGGACTGGGGGCGCGGGATACGTTGCGCCTGGAGGCGGGCCTGCCCCTGTACGGGCACGAGTTGGGCGCGGATCCTGAGGGCGAAGAGATTCCGGTCTTCGCCTGCCCGCTGGCGAAGTTCGCGGTGAGTTTCTCCGACCTCAAGGGAGAATTCGTCGGCCGGGCCGCCCTCGCCAAGCAGCACGAGGCGTTCGAGCGGATCGCGGCGGGGGACTACTCGCTGGCGGCAGACCTGCCGCGGATCGTCGTCCCCGTCGCCGTGACGGGCAAGGCCATCGCCCGCGCCGGCGCGGAAGTCTTCCGCGGGGAGGATGCCAACCGTGCAGGATACGTCACCAGCGGCACGATGGTGACGTATTGGACGTTCGCGGGCGAGGGGCTGTCCGGTTCGCTGACGGAAGAGACGGGCAAGCGGGCGATCTGCCTGGCTTTGCTGGACAGCCGCATCTGCGAGGGCGACGAGGTCGAGATCGACGTCCGCGGCCGGCGGGTTCCGGGCGTCGTGGTTCCGTACCACCTGCGGTCCGAAGCGCCCCCCTATGCTCGGCCCATCCTCCACGCGCCGCCCGCGGAGCCGTCCGCCGGCAGTGCTGCGGCCGCGACGGGCAAGGTCCGCCAACTCCTGGGCGAGGCGATTGCCAACACGCGCTGGCGGCAGAACGAGTGCATCAACCTGATTCCGTCGGAGCAGACGGCCTCGCCCATGGTCCGCCTGCTGTCGGTGATGGACCCGGCCTTCCGCTATGCGGAGCACCGGTCGGTCAAGGCGTTCGAGGACGCCGAGGTGTTCTACTACCAGGGCACGGACTTCATCTGCGAGGTCGAGCGCCGCCTGCAGGAGGAACTGGCGGCGTTTCTCGGCTGCGGCCTCGTCGAAACGCGTCTGCTCAGCGGGCAGATGGCCAACACGGCCGTGTTCAGCGCGCTGGTGAACTTCCTGAACGCCCCCGACCGGCGCCGGGAGCCGAGGCGGATCCGCTCGGTCCTCAACAACGACATCATGACCGGCGGGCACCTCAGCGCCCAGCCGATGGGCGCCCTGAAGGACTACGTCGCCCGCGATCCGCGGACGGAGAAGCCCGCCGTCTTCTCGCTTCCCGTCCTGCCGGACAATCCGTACAAGGCCGACGCCGCTGCGTGTCGCGACCTGATCGAGCAGCACCGCCCGGAACTGATTATCCTCGGCAAGAGCATGGTGCTTCATCCGGAGCCCGTCGCCGAGATTCGCGCGGCCGTCGACGAGCTGGGGATTCCGTGCGTGATCCACTATGACATGGCGCACGTTCTCGGGCTGGTGGGCCCGCACTTCCAGGAGCCCTTCCGGGAGGGCGCCGACCTGGTGACGGGATCGACCCACAAGACGTTCTTCGGCACACAGCGCGGGATCATCGGCGGAGACTTCGACGAGCGTGATCCCCGCTACGGGCTCTGGGAGGCGATTGAGTCGAGGGCGTTCCCCGGATCGGTGAGCAACCATCACCTGGGCACGATGCTCGGGCTGCTGATGGCCGCCTACGAGATGAACCACTTCAAGGACGAGTACCAACAGGCGGTGCTCGCGAACGCCAAGGCCCTCGCACGCGCGATGGCGGACTGCGGACTGAACGTCGCGGGCGACCCGACGGTCTCCTACACCGAGACGCACCAGGTCGTTCTTGAGGTGGGATACGCCCGGGGGCCGGAACTCGCCCGGCGGCTGGAGGCGAGCGGCATCATCGTCAACTACCAGGCCGGCCCGGAAGAGGAAGGCTTCACCGCGGCCGGCGGATTGCGGCTGGGCGTGGCGGAGATGACGCGGTTCGGCATGCAGGGCGGCGACTTCGAGGCCCTCGCGCAGCTGATCCGGGACGTGATCGTGGAGGACAAGTCCGTTGGCGACGAGGTCCGCGCCTTGCGAGGCCGCTTCGTCGATCTGCGGTTCTGTTTCTCCGACGACGAGTACGATGAGTTCATCCAGGAGTTGCACTCGCTGATCTGACGGCGAGAGAGCAGGCAGACGTTTCAACCAGGAGAGTAGAATGGTTCCTCAGGATCTGAAGTTCACCAAGAGCCACGAATGGGCGAAGCTGGACGACGCCGGCGTCGTGACCGTGGGCATCTCGGACTACGCCACCAGGCAATTGGGCGACATCGTCTATATCGAACTGCCGACCGTCGGCACGGCGGTCACGGGCGGCGGCGCGTTCGGCGCGGTCGAATCCGTCAAGGCGGCCGTCGAACTGTACAGCCCGGTCGGCGGGGAGGTGGTCGCTGCCAACAACGACGTCGAGGACGATCTGGACACGATCTCGACCGACCCGTACGGGCAGGGCTGGCTGATGCGCGTCCAGGCGTCCGCCCCGTCGGAACTCGAGAACCTGATGGCCGCCTCGGACTACGAGGCATACCTGGAAAGCGACGAGTGCGAAGGCGAGGCCGACGCCTAGCGACGGACAACAGCCTTGACCACAGAGACACAGAGGTCGCAGAGAATACAGCAGTATGTCCAGAAGAAGAGTACGGAATGCTCTCCGAAGAGACCGGGCAAACCGGTTGTTCCGGCTGGAATGGAAGCCCCCTTTCGTGACTTCCGTTCCTGCAGGTCTCTCGGTGTTCTCTGTGCCTCTGTGGTGACATACTCGTCCTAGCGGCAGGAGCATGACATGCCATTCATTGCCAATACCGATACGCAGCGCGACCAGATGCTGGCCGAACTCGGCATCTCGGCCGAGGACTTGTTCGCGGACATCCCGGCGGAGCTTCGCTGCGGCGAGTTGAACATCCCCCCCGGGCTGGACGAGCAGAGCATCCGGCGCCACATGGGGAAACTGGCCGACCGGAACGCCTCGCACCTGACCAGCTTCCTGGGCGGGGGGTTCTACGATCACTTCATCCCCGCGGCCGTCGGGGCGATCGTCTCGCGGGGGGAGTTCTACACCGCCTACACGCCGTACCAGCCTGAGGTCTCGCAGGGGACGCTGCAGGCGATCTACGAGTACCAGTCGGCCGTCTGCCGCCTGACCGAGATGGACGTCGCCAACGCCTCGCTTTACGACGGCGGGACGGCCATCTACGAGGCGATCATGATGGCGCTGCGGGTCACCGGGCGCAACCGCATCGTCATGGATGAGTGCGTCAACCCGATCTACCGCAAGATGATCCGCAGCTACACCAGCAACCTGGGCATCGAACTCGTCGAGGTCGCAGCCCGGGAGGGCAAGGCGGATCGCGGCAGGATCGGAGAGCATCTGCAGACGCCGACGGCGGCGGTCGTCGTGCAGAACCCGAACTTCTTCGGCTGCATCGAGGACTTCACGGACATCGCCGAGGCTGCCCACGCGGGCGGGGCGCTGCTGGTCGCGTCGTGCTACCCGATCTCGCTCGGGCTGCTCAAGACGCCCGGCGCGATGGGGGCGGACATCGTCACCGGCGAGGGACAGTGCCTCGGCGTGGGGCTCTCCTTCGGCGGGCCCTACCTGGGATTCATGGCCACGCGGAAGAAGCTCATGCGGAAGATGCCCGGGCGCATCGCGGGGCGGACCGTCGACGCGCAAGGCCGCGACGGATTCGTCCTGACGCTCCAGGCCCGCGAGCAGCACATCCGCCGCGAGAAGGCGACCTCGAACATCTGCACCAATGAAGGCCTCTGCGCCCTGACGGCCATCGTCTACCTGAGCCTGCTGGGCAAGGAGGGGCTGCGCGACGTCGCCCACGCCTGTGCGAACAAGGCCTACTACGCCCAGAAGCGCCTCCAGCAGGTGCCCGGGGTTCGCCTGAAATATCCCAACAGTTGGTACTTCAACGAGTTCGTGCTGGAGCTACCCGACCGGGCGGACGTGGTGATTCGCAACCTGGTCTCCCGCGGTATCACGGCCGGGTTCCCGCTGTCGCGCTACTACGAGGACATGGACCGGTCGCTGCTGGTGGCCGTCACGGAGAAGCGGACGAAGGAAGAGATTGACTTCTTCGCTCACGCGCTGGAGGTGTCGCTATGAAACTGGTTTTCGAACGATCGGTTCCCGGGCGGCGGGGCGTGCGGGCCGTCACGGACGACTCGGCGAGAGATGCGGAGTTCCCGGCGGAGCTGCTTCGCGACCGCCCGGCGGAACTGCCGGAGCTGACCGAGTTGGACGTCGTGCGCCACTTCACGGAACTGTCGCGGAAGAACTTCGGCGTCGACACGGGTTTCTACCCGCTGGGGTCGTGCACGATGAAGTACAACCCCAAGGCCAACGAGCGGATCGCGTCGTATCCGGGGTTCGCCGAGCTGCACCCGCTGCTGCCGCAACTGCCTGGCGGGGAGGTGCTCGTTCAGGGCGCGCTGGAGGTGCTCTACGAGACGGCCCGCCTGCTGAGCGAGATCTGCGGCATGAGCGCGTTCACGATGCAGCCGCTGGCGGGCGCCCACGGCGAGCTGACGGGCACGATGATCATGGCGGCGTATCACAAGGACCGCGGCAACGACAAGAAGCGGATTCTGATTCCCGACAGCGCCCACGGCACGAACCCCGCCAGCGCCGCCATCGCGGGCTACGGCGTGCAGACGATCCCGTCGGATGACAGCGGCGACATGAGCTACGACGCCTTGGCCGCCGCGGTCGACGACGAGGTCGCCGGGCTGATGCTGACCTGCCCGAACACGCTGGGGCTGTTCAATCCGCATCTGGCGGAAATCTGCGAGCGGATCCACGAGGTCGACGGGCTGGTCTATTGCGACGGGGCGAATCTCAACGCCATGCTCGGGCAGTGTCGCCCCGGCGACGTCGGGTTCGACATCGTCCACGTGAACCTGCACAAGACGTTCGCCACCCCCCACGGCGGAGGCGGACCCGGAGCGGGTCCGGTCGGCGTCTGCGAGAAGCTCGTCGAGTTCCTGCCGGCCTCCATCGTCCGCAAGCAGCCGGACGGGTCCTTCTCGTTGGACTACGATCTCGCCAAGTCGATCGGGTACATCGCCCCGTTCTACGGCAACTTCGGCATCATCGTGCGGGCGTACGCCTACATGCTGATGCTCGGGCGCGAAGGCCTGCTGCGGGTCTCCGAGAACGCCGTGCTCAACGCGAACTATATCCGCCACAAGCTCCAGGATCACTACGACCTGCCGCACCCGCAGCTCTGCAAGCACGAGTGCGTGTTCTCCGCGACCCGTCAGGCGGCCGGCGGGGTCCACGCCCTCGACATCGCCAAGGCCCTGATCGACCGCGGCTTCCATCCGCCGACCATGTACTTCCCGCTGACCGTCCCCGAAGCGCTGATGGTCGAGCCCACCGAGACCGAGTCGAAGGAGACGCTCGACGCCTTCATCGACGCGATGATCGAGATCGCCGAGCTGGCGGAGACGGATCCCGAGGCGGTCACGAGCTGCCCGACCACGACGCCCGTCGGGCGACTGGACGAAACCCGGGCGGCCCGCCAGCCGGACCTGGCGTCCTTGCCCGAGGCCTGACCGGAGAATGATGCGGTGATGCGCGAACTGACCGTCCTCGATCTCGGCCGAATGGCGTACCGCCCGGCGCTTGATCTGCAGGAGCGCCTCGTGGAGCGCGTCCGGACGGACGAGCCCGACGCGGCGTATCTGCTGCTGGTGGAGCACGACCCGGCTGTCATCACGTTCGGGCGCCGGCGACGCCCCGAGCATATTCTCGTCTCCCGCGAGCAGCTTGACGCGGCGGGCATCGAGGTGCACGAGACGCGCCGCGGCGGGGACGTGACGTACCACGGACCCGGGCAACTCGTCGGGTATCTGATCCTGAACCTGCGGTCGGCCGGGCTGGGCGTGCGAGCGTTCGTCGGCAAACTCGAAGAGGCGTTGATTGGTTTGCTGGACGGGTTCGGAGTCCAGGCCGGTCGCGTCGACGGGCTGACCGGCGTGTGGGCCGGCGGGGAGAAGGTCGCCGCGATCGGCACGGCCGTGCGGCGGTGGGTGACCTACCACGGATTCGCGCTGAATGTGTCCACGGACCTGTCGAGTTTCGATACCATTGTGCCCTGCGGGCTGCGCCGCAAGCAGGCGACCAGCCTGACGGCGCTGCTGAGGCGCGACGTGTCGGCGGATGAGATCAGGAATCCCCTGGCGGCGTCTGTCGCTCGGACGTTCGGCTTCGATTCGGTGCGTCGAGCGGAATGCGTCCTGCCCGTGGAGGCGATGTAATGGCCGATGAGCGAGCATCCAACAAGGGGGGGCGGTTCCCGCCGTGGTTGCGTCGGCGTCTGCCGGCCGTGGGACGGGACGGGACCGTCCGCCGCGTGCTGGAGGATCTCGAGCTGACGACCGTCTGCAGCGGCGCCCGCTGTCCCAATCAGGGCGAATGCTTCGCGCGCGGGACGGCGACGTTCCTGATTCTGGGCGAGACCTGCACGCGGTCATGCCGGTTCTGTGCGATTCCGTCGCGCCCGCCCGATCCGCCGCGCGACGACGAACCGGCCGCCGTCGCCGAGGCCTGCGGACGCATGGGCCTGAGCTACGTCGTGATCACGAGCGTCACGCGGGACGACCTGCCCGACGGCGGGGCCGGGCACTTCGCCCGGACCATCCAGGCCGTGCGAGAAAAGCTCCCCGACGCCGCCATCGAAGTGCTCACGCCCGACTTCCAGGGAAGCGCCGAGGCGGTCCGCACCGTCATCGACGCGGGCCCCGACGTGTTCAATCACAACGTTGAGACCGTCCCCCGCCTCTATGCCGACGTGCGCCCGCAGGCGGACTATCAGCAAAGCCTGGACGTTCTCGCCCTCGCCGCACGCCTCGCCTCGGAAGGCGGGCGGAAGCTCCGAACCAAGAGCGGCCTCATGGTCGGCATGGGCGAGACGGGCGATGAGGTCCGCCAGGTCATGCGCGACCTCCGCGGCGTCGGCTGCGACATCCTGACGATCGGCCAGTACCTCGCCCCCTCGGCGGACAGCTTCCCGATCGACCGGTTCGTTCCTCCCGACCAGTTCGACGCCTGGAAGCGCGACGCCGAGGAGATGGGCTTCGCCTCTGTCGCGTCCGGCCCGTTCGTCCGCAGCAGCTACCACGCCGAGGACGTCTTCGAGAGGACCGGCGGCGGCATCTCCCCGGAAGCCTGAGGCTCGATGGTCTTAGTGAACCCCTCCCCGCATTGCGTCGATAAGGCAGACGTGGATCGCGCGTCGATGGTGCTGCGCATGTGTGCGGCGGGTGCGCAGTCGTAAGGTCGCCATCCACTGTCCAGCGACGACCAGACGCCGCGGAAAGGACTCTCGATGACACAGCACGCCCCTTCCGAGACAACCGGTGATGCGGTTCTGCAGGCGGCCATCCAGATGGAGGACGCGGGCAGGGACTTCTACGAAGCCTTTGCCCTCGCGGCGACCGACCCGAAGGTCCGAGACCTCTGTATGAAGCTTGCCGTTGCCGAGTCGAACCACCGGAAGGTGTTCCAGCAGATGCGCTCCGAACTCGCCCGACAGGGCAGGACGGTCCTGCTGCGGGATGAGCAGCTCGCGGAGGCCCGCCGGTCGGCGAAAGGCGCTGTCCTGCCTCCCCCGGAGACGGTCCGCGAGATGGTATTGCGGGGAGATGCCCGCGCCCTGCTCGACCTGGCCGCGCAGGTGGAGGAAGACGCCATACGCTTCTTCCGCGGTTTCCTCCACAGCGTCCCGGACCGAAGCGTCCTCGAAGGGATCATCCGGGAGGAACAGGAGCACCTGAGGCTCCTGCGGGCGGCCGGGGCAGGCGAAACGGGCGGGTGACCGTCACCCTCCGGATGCCGCTCACCTGACAGGCGATGGGGTTCCACTGCGCGGCGCCTTCCGCGTGAACGCAGGGAATTGCGGCCACCTTCCTATCGCCCCCCAAGAGATGCTAGAATGTCCCCGCCCGTATTCACCCAATGACCTGCGGCCAATGCAGCCGGGTCCACAGAAGGGACATCCAGTGAGTGACAATCTGCAAGCGGGTCAGGACTACCTGGCCGCCAAGGCGAACGAGGAAGGCGTAACCACGCTGCCGAGCGGACTGCTGTACAAGGTCGTCGAACCCGGCACGGGCGCCACGCCCGGCCCGACCGACAACGTGACGGTCCACTACCGCGGCACGCTGATCGACGGGACGGTCTTCGACAGTTCCTACGATCGCGGCCAGCCCGCGACGTTCCCGGTCAACCGCGTCATCCCCGGCTGGGTCGAGGCCCTGCAGTTGATGTCCGAAGGCGCCAAGTGGGAACTCTACATCCCCTCGGACCTCGCGTACGGCCCCGGCGGCGCCGGCGGCGTCATCGGCCCGGACTGTGCCCTGATCTTCGAAGTCGAATTGCTGAAGGTCGTCTAGACGCGGCGCTTCGGGCGCCCCCGCTGTCCGGAACGGACGGGTGGCGCAGGCCGGTGTGCATGTCCAGCAGTGCGTTCTCTTCCTCACTTGCTCGCGCGTTGCCGACTGCGGGAAGTCTGTCCGGCCCCGGCCCGACCGCGCCGGCAGCATGGCCGCCCGATGTCGAGGATCCCTGCGCATGAATGACTCCTGCGTGAAGCGATTCATCCAGAGATTCGTCGTCGCTACGCAGTTCCCGCCGTTGACGTGGCTGTACGCGGGTCTGTACAGCGCAGCGATCCGCCTGTGCGTGTGGCGGTTGCGGCGGCTGGAGGGCGTCCGCGCCGTGTACCTTCGTCGCGGCCTAGCCGCCGGCGGGGTGGTGTATGGCCTGAGCGACATCGACCTGCTCGTCCTGGTGGCTTCCAAGGATCGCCGAGCGACGGAGGCTCGCGTTCGCTATCAGTACGATCTTCTCTGCCGCCTGGTGCCCATGCTCTCGCCGCACGAGTTGGAACTCTACGATCCGCCGGAGATGCGGGTGCTGCATGAGCACAGCCCCTACTGCCGGAACCGCTTCGAAGAAGGACGCCGCACGTGGAAGCGCCTGTGGGGGGAGGACCTCTTTCAGCACCTGCCCCCCGTGGACGAGGCCGGCGACGGCGACGCCGTGCAAGAGCTTGGGCCTGCGTGGTATTTCCTGGCGATGGAGCTGCAGGACGAGGAGGATCGTCCGGACTACCTGCGGCGATACGTGGCCTACAAGTGGCTGGCGGAAGCCTGCCGGGCGGCCTTGGCTGCCAATGGCAGGTCAACCGGCGTTCCTCGTGACGAAGCGCTTGCATCCGGAGCATTGCTCGTGCCTGAGGCGGCGGCCATGCTGGAGGAAGTGGCGGGGTGGCGAGGCCGACTGTTGTCAAAGCGCCCCGTGCCGACAGATGACCTCTTCCACGCGTTCATCCTTCTGGCGCGCAAGGCCTTGGACACAGGGGCTGGGAGACCCGGGCACGTTCGTCGGCTACGCCTGGCGGCAGCCGATGTCGAGATGACGCACCTGTTGGACGAAGCCGCGATCCGGGACATCCGCCGTGCGTCTGACGTCCTGGACGGAGTGGAACGGGTCGTCCTCGTGCCGCGATGGAGCTTCGGCCCGATTGCCCTTGCCGTCCTCGACCGTTCGGGGCTCTTGGGGTACACGGTGGATGCGTTCGATCTGGCGTTCGTCGGGCGCCGTCTGCCTCCCGC
>CAZEJA010000023.1:0-15414 GCA_964512215.1 uncultured Planctomycetaceae bacterium | reverse complement strand
CCCGTGACGAGGCCAGACAAATATGCTTAACTTAGGACCATTGGGGACACAATACTTAATTCTTGACGTGGGGGGTGTTGCGGTGGAGAAACGGGGGCAGTCACCTGTTCCGTAGCGCGACTATTGTCCCTTCACGTCGTAGCGGAAGAGGGCGTTGTGGTGGCAGAGGCGGCCGCGGTGGAGGACGGGGGAACCAGGCGTCCTTTCTGAGTCCCTTGCCGGCCCGTCTGTTCGGTCTGCGCGGGCCTGGCGCGTGGTCGGATGCTGCGCTACCGGATCGGGCGGAAGCGGATCGCTTTGAGGCTGGCCGTCTTGCTGTTGCCCTCCGGGCAGGACACGCTGACGCAATAGTGCCCCGGCTTGGGGAACTTCAACCAGCCGATGGGGAATCGCTGATAGTTGTGGGAGGCGTTCTGCTGGTTCCGGATGGTCTGGCCGCCTTCGACGGCCACCTGCCACACCAGCCGTCCCTCCCCCGCGTACGTCAGGTCCACCCGGTAGTCGCCGGGCTCCAGGACGTCCAGTTCCCAGGCGGCCGCCCCGTCGGCCTGCCAGTCCGTGACCTGCGTCACGTGCTTCCACTCCCCGAACTTCTCCATCCACCGCTTGCCTTCCTTCTTCGCGCCGTCGACGGCGGCGAACTCGGCGGAGATCTCCGTGGCGATCGTCGGGTCCAGCCCCCAGGTCGGATCGGCCTCGGGGGCACCGGCCAGTTCGACCTCGACGATGGACACGAGCGTCTCCGGCGCACGGGCCGGAAGGCGCAGGCGCGTCCATCCGTGCGTGCGGTCATGCTCGATCGCCTCTGACTTCCCGCCCCGAAGCAGCCTGGCCGAGCGGATGTCCGTCTTCAGTCCCGGCAGGAAGAGTTCCCCCCCCTCCGGCCATTCGAACACGGAGAGAAACAGCTTCGTGCCCTTCACAGTAACATCGCCCCACGGCAGGGCATGCCGCCAGGGCGAGGCGTCCGTGCCGTAGACGACCTGCGGATAGCGGCCGATCCACTCGCCCGACAGGCGCAGCGAGCGGGCCGCCCGCTCGGGCACCGACCCGTCCCCGCGCGGGCCGATGTTGAGCATGTACGTGCCCCCCCGCGCCACGCAGGCGATCAGCCGGCGCAGGATCTCCTTCGGCGTCTTCCAGTTCTCGTCATACCACGCGTAGGCCCAGGAGTCGTTGGTCGTATCGACCGCTTCCCAGAGGCCCTCGACGTTCCGCAGTGGCACCTGCATGTCGCCCAGCGTCTGGTAGTCTCCCAGCCCGTGGCCGGCGCGGCCGGACACCATCGCGTCCGGCTGGTTCTTCCGCACCACGCCCACCAGTTGCTCGACGTACTTCTTCGGCATCCGCCCGGGCGTGTCGAACCACACGAAGCCGATCGGGCCGTACCGGCTGGTGATTTCCGTGACCTGGGGCAGGCACTTGGTTCGGAAGTACTCGTCGAACGTGGCTGGCTTGCCCCGTGAGTTCGTCTTCGGCCCGCCGCCTGCGCCGGGGGAGGTCCAGTCCTGGAAGTGCGAGTAGTAGAACCCGAACCCCAGGCCGGCCTTCCGGCAGGCGTCGGCCAGGTCCTTCATCGGGTCGCGCCCGAACGGCGTGGCATCGACGATGTTGAAGGCGTTCGCCTTCGAGTGGAACATCGCGAAACCGTCGTGGTGCTTGCTGGTGATGATGATGTACTTCATCCCCGCATCTTTCGCCAGTTGAGCGATCGCCGTCGCGTCGAACCGGGTGGGATTGAACGTGTCGGCGAGTTTCTTGTACTTGGGGATGGGGATGCCGGCCATCCGTTTGTGCATGATCCACTCGCCGATCCCGTAGTAGCTCTTGCCGTCCACCTTGTTGGCCAGTTGGGAATACAGCCCCCAGTGGATGAACATCGCGTAGTTGCCGTCGGCGAAGAGCTGCCCGCGCCTGGCGTCTTCGGCGCGGAGCTTGACAACGGCCTGTCCCCACATGTCGTCCATGTCCTGAGAGGACGCCGTTCCGGACATCCCGAGGACGACAAGGGGAACCAGACAACTGGTCGCTGCGTTCTTGGCCATGCTTACTCTCACTTCTTGAGGTCTCGGTCAGGGGAGTGGTAGGGTACGTAGCTCTGCTACGCACGCTGTCCGTTCGGGGCAATGGTGCGTCCCCTGGGGACGCACCCTACCAGTTATTGTCTTTTCACGTCGTAGCAGAAGAGGGTGCTGTGGTAGCGGAGGTAGAGGCGGCCGTTGAAGACGACGGGGTGGGCCCAGGCGTCTTTCTTGAGTCGTTCCACCAGCTTGAACTGGCCTTTGATTTCGAAGCTGCCGGCGGCGGGCTTGAGCAGCAGGACGTTGGCGTCGTCGCCGGAGAGGACGAAGAGCTTGCCGTCGGCGTAAGCCATGGCGGCAGTGGTCGGTTCGGGCAGCGTTGCTCGGGCCTTGCCGGTCTTCGGATCGAGGTTGAAGAAGCCCTTGAACCCGCGGGCGCCCGAGACGTACAGGTTGCCGTCCACGTAGATCGCGCTGCCGCTGAGGTTGCGCAGCTCGGTGGTCCAGATCTTCTCGGCCGCATCGCCCGAGGCGGCGGGCCTGAGCATCGAGGTGGCCTGCTTGTCGACGCTGGTGTTGGTGGCGAGCACCAGGTCGTCGCAGAGAACGGGTATCGTGCTGCACGCATTTTTCGTCAGTGGGAGCCCGGCCGTCCAGAGCACCTTCCCGGTGTCGGCGTTGACGGCGACGGTCCGGAAGGAGGTGGTGACGATGATCTGCCGGGTCTTGCCCCACGTCAGGAGGATCGGCGAGGAGTAACCCGCGGTCTCGGTGGCCTCGGGCGGGGCCGCGGCGGTCCAGACGGTCTTGCCCGTCTTCTTGTCGAGCGCGGCGATGGTGGCTGTCCTGCTGCCGGGGGTGACGATGACGCGGTCGCCGTCGACGAGGAGGCATTCCGCCATGCCGAAGCGAATCTGCTCCGCCCCGAAGCGTTTGAGCACGTCGACGGACCACTGTTCCTTCCCGTCGGCGGCGTCGAGGCAGGCCACTCGCCCGGTCGCGTTCATGTTGTAGATCTTCCCCTCGCTGTAGCAGCAGGCGGCCCGGGCGCCGCCCCACGGTTTCTTCCACGCCTTGCCGTTGGGCGTCTTCCACTTGAGCTTGCCGTCGAGATCGAACGCGAAGATCTCCAGGCGTTCGCCCACGTCGCCGGTGATGTAGAGCGTCTGGGCGACGATGATGGGCGAGGACCAGCCCCGCCCGAGGGAGTCGATCTTCCAGAGCAGTTTCGGCCCGCCGGCCGGCCAGGCGTCGAGCAGGCCGGTCTCGCTGCTGACGGCGTCTCGCCGGGGCCCGCGCCACTGGGGCCAGTCGGCCTCGGGCGAGGCGATCAGCTTGCCCCCGCCGGCCGCACGCCCCGCGCCGCAGGCGCCGAGGGCAACGAGTCCCGCCAGGAACCATCCGATCATCCCCCGCCCGCCGCTCTGCCTTCTCGCCGTAGACGTAGTCATCATGCCCGGACCTTTCTCGTGAGTGGTGACCCGTATTCTACGCTCCCCCCGCCGCAGAGCAAGCCCCGGCCAGCCCCGCAGAAAGGGCCTTGTCTGCGAGGCCCCCGCGGGGGACAATGGCGGGCGAGTGGGATGGATCGAAGTAGGTGGCGGTACGCCGTTTTCAGGAAGGAAGCTCGCGATGATGGAAGCCAGCCGCTTTGTCTGCAAGGCCCTGATGATTCTCGGCGCCGCGTTCGGTGCGGCGTCTTCCGCGCCGGTGCAGGCGGCGGCCAAGCCCTTTCGGCAGGCTCAGGGCAAGCGACCGAATATCATCCTGTTCATTGCCGATGACCAGGTGAAAGAGGAACTCGCGTGCTATGGCGGCAAGGTGCTGACGCCGCACCTCGATCGCCTGGCGCGCGAAGGGATGCGGTTTGATAATGCTCACGTCGTCTCGAACGTCTGCACGCCTTCGCGCTATGCCCTGTTTACGGGCCGCTACCCGGGAAACTCGACCTTCAAGCCGTACCTGGAAGAGTTTCCCAGGAACCGGCACGGCGCTCCCGGCTTCAACGTTGGCCTGGAAGAAGACAACATGAACGTCGGCAATGTGCTGCGGCTCTCGGGCTATGTGACGGGGCAGGTCGGCAAGCTGCACGTCGGCCCGGAACTGAAGCGGCCGGAAGATTTCACCAGCCGCGGCCTGTATGACGCCTCGGCCAAAACCGGCGTCGACCCGAACGCGCCGGAGGTGATCGCCGGCTGGCGGAAGAACGAACTCTGGTTCCGCAAGTGGATCACCGACCGCGGGTTCTCCTGGGCCAAGCACGTCTACTGGGGGAACGTCAAGCACCCTTACGCCGATCACAATCCCGAGTGGACCCTCGAGGCGGCCCTGGAGTTCATCGACCTAAATCGCGATCGGCCGTTCTACCTGCATTACACCACCACGAAGATGCACGGCGGGTCGAATGGCTGGAACGCCTCGCTCGAAAAACCCCTGAGTTCGGGCGCGGGCAAGCTCGACAGACTCCCCAAGGTCATCCCGTCGCGCGGCGACATCAAAGCACAAGTCGACCGCGCCGGCTTCGAGCCGACCACCTATGGCTTCACCTGGATGGACGCGACGGTCGGCGCGATGCTCGACAAACTCGACAAGTTGGGGATCGCCGACAACACGCTGTTTGTCTTCGTCACCGATCACGGCACCGAGGGCAAGTGGTCGCTGCACGACCACAATGGCACGAGCATCCCCGCGATCATCCGCTGGCCCGCCGTCATCAAACCGGGTTCGGTCAGTCGCAGCCTGGTGCAGACAACCGATCTCGTGCCGACGTTCTTCGATGTGGCCGGCGCCGAGATTCCAGAGAAATACCGCGTCGATGGAAAGAGCATCAAGCCGATCCTCTCCGATCCCAAGGCCGAGGTGCACGACCATCTTTACTTCGAACTCGGGTATGCCCGCGCCGTCCGCACGGCGGAGTGGAAGTACATTGCGATCCGGTATGGGGCCGAGCGTTTCGGGCGAATCGAAAGCGCGCCGCTGCTGAAGCTGCCGGGAGAGTTGGCCTACATCGGCGGAATAAGGAACGCCGCCAACCACCTGGCGCGCAGGCCGCATTATCTGGAACCGGATCAGCTCTACCGTCTGTCGGACGACCCGTTGGAGACGAAGAACCTCGCGGGGAACCCGGAGTTCGGGAAGCGGCTGGACGAATTGCGGAAGCTCCTGACAGCCGATCTGAAAGCCCAACAGCGGCCGTTCGGCGAGTTCGTTCCCGGCCAGGATTCGGTCCCGGTAGCGAAGCTTCAGCCGCACCTCGATCGCTTGAAAAAGCTGCGCCCCATCAAGAGGGGATTCGAAGAGATCAACAGCACCGCCTCCAAGCCCGGAACGAAGCCGAACGGTCGCGCGGGGCGGGCAGAACACGCAGAACGTCGCGAAGCACGTCAAAAGAAGAAGGACGCGAGGAACCAGGAGAAGCTGAGAAGCCAGGGACAGTAACCTGTCTCTTCCGCGGGGCGGAGGGCAGTGGAGACCCGCTGAGGCGAGACGGGGTGAGGGGCTTGCCTGCGGGTCTGCCGCGGAAGACAATGGGCGGATGCTCGACAAGGAGACCGGCATGAGTGGTTGGAGAGTCTTGCTGTTGGCGGCCTTGTGGGCGACGGGCGGCCTGCAGGCGGGCGAACCATCTGTGGGAAGGCCCGCTCGGCAGGCTCGGGGCAAGCCCGTTCGACAAGCTCAGGGCAAGGCGAACATCATCGTCATCTTCACGGACGATCACGGGTACTCCGACCTGTCGTGTCAGGGGATTCAGGACGACCTGAAGACGCCGCACATCGACGCGCTGGCTGCGGGGGGCGTGCGGATGACGTCCGGATACGTGACCGCCCCGCAGTGCGTGCCTTCGCGGGCGGGGCTGCTGAGCGGGCAGTACCAGAACCGCTTCGGCGTCGAGAGCAACGGCACGCCCCTCGGCGGGTTCAACGCGCTGCAGACGATCGCCGAGCGACTCAAGAAGGCCGGCTACGCGACGGGAATGACGGGCAAGTGGCATCTCGGGAAGGGCCCGGAGATCGTCAAGCACGGGTTCGACGACGTGTACTACAAGCACGCCAACCGCCCGGGCTGGGCGAACTTCGACCTCGACGGCAGCGACCGCACGCCGGGCCCCGAGAACTCGAAGCTGTATCACCTCGACGCCAACAGCGCGGCCGCCTGCGCGTTCATCCAGCGCCACCACGACGAACCGTTCTTCTTCTACTGCGCGTACCGCGCCCCGCACGTGCCGCTGGACGCCCCGCCGAAGTACCTCCAGCGCTTTCCCGGAGAGATGCCCCAGCGGCGGCGCCAGGCGCTGGCGATGATCTCCGCGATGGACGACGGCGTCGGGGACATCATGATCACGCTGCGCAAGTACGGCATCGAGGACAGGACGCTGATCTTCCTCATTGGCGACAACGGCGCGCCGCTGAAGATCCACAAGATCGACGCTCCCGGCGGCGGGCCCGGGTGGGACGGCTCGCTGAACGATCCGCTCAACGGCGAGAAGGGCATGCTCGCCGAAGGCGGCATCCGCGTGCCGTTCGTCGCGTACTGGAAGGGGCGGATCGAAGGCGGAAGGACGTACGATCACCCGGTGATCTCGCTGGACGTCGCCGCCACCGCCGTCGCGCTGGCGGGGCTGGCGGAGGACCCGAAACTCGACGGCGTGAACCTGGTCCCGTATCTCGCAGGCGAGCGGACCGGCGCGCCGCACGAGACGCTCTATTGGCGCTGGATCGCGCAGGCGGCCGTGCGGGAGGGCAAGTGGAAGTACCTGCGCGGCGGCGCTCGCGAGTACCTGTTCGACCTCGACAAGGACCGCGAGGAGAAGAACAGCGTGCTCGGCGATCATCCCGACGTGGCCGCCCGACTGAAGGCGAAGCTGACGACGTGGTCGAACACACTCCAGCCGCCGGGGATCGAAACGAAGCAGATGTCCACGGTGTGGGAGCAGTACTTCGATCATTATCTCGACGGCAAGCTCGCCGCCCGCCCGACGTCGACCCCGCAGCGCGGCAAACCCGCCGGTCGGGACGGAGCGGGAGGCTGGACCCCGAGAAACTGCACCATCGAAACCCGGGATGGCCGTCTCCAGGTGCGACCCGCCGGAGGAAAGCAGCGCCCCTTCATCGTGGCCGCCAGGCTCGACCTGCCCGGGAAGCTGACGGCCGTCGTGCGTCTGCGAACCCCCAAGGCCGGCGCGGGCGGTTTCGCGTGGCGGGAAACGGGCCAGAAGGACTTCTCGCCCGCCCAGGCCGTCACGTTCAACTGCCCCGCGTCCGCGGACTGGCGGGAGCATCGCATCGCGATCCCCGCGAAAAAGAAGGTGATCCACATCCGCCTGCACCTGCCCGAAAGCGGCGCGGACGTTCAATCCATCGAATTCCAGGACGCCGGCGGCAAGGCCCTCAAGGCCTGGCGCTTCGGCGGAGGAGAGGAACGGTCATGACAACAGGCGGCAGGCGCGGGAACATCGCGGGGCACGTCATCCTGGTGCTGTGGCTGAGCACCTTGAGTGTGCAGACAGTCTTCGCGGCTTCGGAGCGTCGCATCAAGGTCATCATCGACTCGGACGCCAACAATGAACTCGACGACCAGCACGCGATCGCCTACGCGCTGTTCAACAGTGACGTCTTCGACGTGCTCGGCGTGACCGTGAACAATACCCGCAGCGGCGGCGGCATCGACGGGCAGTACAGAGAAGCTCAGCGCGTCATGAAGCTCTGCAAGGCCCACGGCGTGATCCCGCTGCTCAAGGGCGCTCAGGGCAACTACGACAAGATCGTCAAGACCGTCAAGGACAAGGACTTCGACGGACACGCGGCCGTTGATTTCATCATCCGCAGCGCGCGGGCCGCGGAGAAGGACAAGCTCGTCCTCCTTCCGGTGGGCAAGCTCACCAACGTCGCGCTGGCGCTGGCGAAGGCGCCGGACATCGTCCCCAAGGTGCGGATCGTCTGGCTGGGCGGGAACTACCCCGGCAAGGGCGAGTACAACCTGGACAACGATACCTCCTCGGTGAACCCGGTGATCCGCTCGGGCGCCGACTTCGAGATGGTCACCGTTCGCTACGGCAAGCCGTCCGGCACGAGCGCCGTGAAGGCGAAGATCAACGACATCCGCCGCATCATGCCGGGCAAGGGACCGCGCATCGCCGAACCCGTGACCGGGCGGCACGGCGGGAAGTTCCATACCTTCGGCGATTACTCGGTGGACCTGTTCAATCACGTCAAGACGGACCGTTCCATGTACGATATGGCCGCCGTGGCGGTCGTCAAGAACCCCCGCTGGGCCCAGCTCCGCACCATCCCCGCCCCGCGACTCGAGGGGAAGGGATGGGTCCAGCAGCCCACGACCCCCCAGACCATCAAGTACTGGGAGAACTTCGACAAGAAAGCCATCATGGCCGACTTCTACGAAACCATGAAGAACCCCTCGCTGGTCCAGAAGCCCCCCAGGAAAAGGGACTGACCCCTCGATCCCTTCCCCGGAAGAGATGAGGAGCTTGCCCATGGTGGCGGTGCGGAGGACAATGGGGGGACGTTCCGGGAAGGAGGCGGATATGCGTGGTTGGAGAGTTCTGGTGCTGGCGGTGGTGTGGGCGACGGGGGGGCTGCAGGCGGCGGGGCGGCCTGCGCGAGAGCCCGTTCGCCAAGCTCAGGGTAAACCCAACATCATCTTCATCCTGACGGACGATCAGGGGTACGGCGACGTCGGGAGGCATGGGCATCCGCTGCTGAAGACGCCGCACCTGGACCGGCTGCACGACCAGAGCGTGCGGTTCACCAACTTCTACGTCAGTGCGTCCTGCTCCCCGACGCGGGCGGCGCTGCTGACGGGGCTGCACGAGTTCCGCAGCGGCGTGACCCATACGGTTCGCCCGCGGGAGCACCTCCACCGCTCGGCCACGGTCCTGCCGCAGTTGCTGAAGACGGCTGGGTACGCCACGGGGTTCATCGGCAAGTGGCACCTGGGCGGCGGCAAGGGCTTCAATCCCCCGGATCGGGGGTTCGATTGGACCGCGACCAACGCGGGCGGGTCCCGGGCGCACTTCAATCCGGACATCATCCGCAACGGCAAGCGGCACAAGCGCAAAGGCTACCGCGAGGACCTGTTCTTCGATGAGGCGATGGCGTTCATCGAGGAGAATCGCGGGAAGCCGTTCTTCTGCTACCTGGCGACGTTCTCGCCCCACACGCCGCTGGCTGCGCCGGACGAGTTCGTGGCGCCGTTCCGCGGCAAGGTCGACGACGACCAGGCCAAGTATCTGGGCATGATCGCCAACATCGACTACAACGTCGGCCGCCTGCTCGATCGCCTGCGGGCGCTGGAGCTGGATGAGAACACCATCGTCATCTTCATGAACGACAACGGCGTGACGGTGGGGCTGGACGTCTACAACGCCGGCATGCGAGGCTGCAAGTGCACGCCCTGGCAGGGCGGCACGCGGGCGATATCGTTCTGGCGATGGCCGGGCACGTGGAAGCCCCGGGATGTCGACAGCCTGACCGCGCACCTGGACGTCCTGCCGACGCTCTGTGAACTCGCCGGCGTGACGGTCCCGAAGCTCCTGCGCGAGCGGCTGGACGGGTTCAGCCTGCGCCCCCTGCTGGAGGGCAACAAGGGCGCCTGGCCGGAGGATCGCATGCTGTTCCAACACGTGGCCCGCTGGGGCTCCGGCGCGGCGGCCGCCCACAAGTATGCCCTCGCCGCGGTGCGGCAGCATCACTACCTGCTGGTGCGGAGTCGCCCGTGCGAGAACCCCGCCTGCCCGACGGCGGAGCACAGCATCTGCAAGCCGTTCCGCGCAGTCGATAAGGGGGCGAAGCGCGCGACCTACACGAAGACCAACGCCCAGTTCCACTGGGGCGTCACGCCGCCCGGGCACTGGGCGCTGTTCGACGTGAAGAAGGACCCCGCCTGTCGGCGTGATCTCGCGAAGCGCGAGCCGAAGCTGGCCGCCCGCCTGGCGACCGCCTACGACCGCTGGTGGGATGCGGTCTACCCCGAGATGATCCGCGCGGGCGGAGACCGGAAGCCGGAAGGGAACGAACGACCATGAAGCATTCCCACCGGTGAACGGGTGGGCTATTCTCGTATGTCCCTACGGGACATGCCGTTAGTCCCGCAGGGACTGTCGAGAGTAGCCCAGGCATTCATGCCTGGGAAACGGGCGACAAGAAGACACCAAGTCCCGTCAGGGACGACTGAACCGCTTAACCTCAGCCATTCGCGACGCTCCCCCATTTCCATTTCCCGGTTACCGGCTGGCGGTGAAGCAGAGCACCTTTCCGTCGGTGGTGGCGAGGTAGAGCCGTCCGCCCGCCGCGGCCATGCTGTCGAACACCGGCGGCGCGTCCAGCTTGAGTTGCGAGAGCACCCGCCCGTCGGCGGCCGAGACCGTCACCAGCAGGCCGCCGCGTTCGTTGTCCATCGCCGCCTGGCGTTCGGCCGGCTCGTTGCTGTCGGGCGGGCCGGCGACGAACAGCGCATCGCCCGACTTCAGCATGGCGCGCACGATGGGCGGAACGGGCTGCTCCCAGTGGAACGTGACCTTGCTGCGCGGCCCGCCCGGGCGGCGCTTCTTCTTCGCGGGCTTCTTGGCCGGCACCGGCGGCGCTTTGATCGTCTCCGGCCGCCTGCCGGCGGCGAACAGCCTGTGTTCGGCGTTGAGGCCCACGTGGCCGCCTTGGTTGGTGTAGGGCTTGCGCCCGAACCCGTAGACGGTGTCCCCGTCGCAGACGATCAACCGCCCGGCCGGCACGCCCGAGCCCGCCTTTGGCCAGCCGCCGTAGCCGGTCTGCATCTTCACGCCGATCATCCAGTACGTGCGATGCCACCACGCATCATCCACGAACCCCCCCGGTCCGAACAGGTGCGGCACGTCCGCCGGCTGGTCGTTGAGCCGCTTGTCGAATCGCTTGTGCCGCATGTAGATCGAACCGTCCTGGCAGCTCAGCACGTCGGGCAGCATGCCGGACATGCCCGTGCCCTTGACGATGTTCTGCGGCTCGAGGCCCGTCCGCGAGTCGCGCTGCGTGAGATGCCGCTTGTGCAGGATCTTGCCCGTGGCCGAGTCGAGCCCGTAGGCCCACATGCCGCCGTCGAGATACGGCGTGCGCCCGACGACGAAGTAGGCCACGCCGTCCTGCACGAGCACGCTGCCGTGCGCCGGCCAGGCCGATTCGAGCTGCTCGTAGGCGATCACCTGGCGATCGTCGGGGGCGCCGCGGAACTTCCAGACGAGTTCGCCGTCGGCTGCGGTCAGGCAGTAGACGCAGCCGTCGGCGCTGCCGAACAGCACCAGGCCCTTGTAGACGGTCGGGGGCGAGTCGACCCGGCCGCCCGCCGTGAACGTCCAGACGGGCTTGCCGGTGGCGGCGTCGAGGGCGTGGACCGTGTGGGTGTCGACCGAGGCGACGAAGAGCTTCCCGCCCGCGACGACGACGCTGCTGAGCCGCCCGCCGATCTCGGCTGCCCAGTTCCGCCCGAGTTTGGCCGGGATGGTTGCGGCGGCACGGCCGGTCCGAGCGGCGTCACAGCGATACGTGGGCCAGTCGCCGTCGGTGGCGGAAGCCGGGCGCGATTTCCCGTACGCCAGACCGTGTGTCAGTTGTGGACCGCTCATCGGGGCGGACCGCTTCGGGGCCAGCGCGTTGAACCCGTTGAGCTTCGCCTCGATGTAGCACGCGCACGAGTGCGGCGGCGCGTAGATCATGCCGTTGCAGGGCAGCGTCCCGTACTGGCACGTGCCGCGGACCCAGTGGTCGGCAACGCCCTTGCCCGTACTCAGGTCGATCCACTCGACGCCCGACCGCCCCAGCACCAGGTACCTGCTCGTGGCGCGGTTGCGATAGCAGCGATGATGCCCCATGCCGACGGTGAAGAATTCCTTGTCCGCCGGGCGCGTCTTGCGGACCCGCCCGGTCTTGACATCCAGGCCCTTCGTGATGCCCGGTTCACCGGACTTGACCAGGATGCCCGACCAGACCATGCCCCCCGTGATCAGCACGTCCGGCGGAGCGTTGTAGGCCTCCCGCGCCGGCGCCGACCAGAGTCGCTTCCCGCTGCGGACCGAGAACGCGATCATCTCCCCGACCGGGGAGTTGCCGCCCTGACGGCTGGGGTTCCACTCGATCGGCCCGGACGCATCCGATGCCTTGCCCGCGCCGGGGGCGGCGCGGTCGGCCGAGATCACGACGTCGCCGTGCACGACGACGGTCGGCGTGGACCACCCCAGACGCTTGCGGACGACCGGCCTCGCGGCCGTCCAGTTCTCCCGCCCGGTCTTCGCGTCGAGGCAGACCAGATGATCGGCATTCTGGAAGAAGGCCCGGCCGCCGTCCACGGCCAGCGTCAGCGGCATGGACTCGGCGGCGACGTCGTCCTTCTTGGACCACACGAGCTTGCCCGTGTCGGCGGAGACCGCCATCAGGTGCTTCTTCGTGCCCGGATACGGGCTGCCGCGCCGCTGCGCCTTGGCGGCTTCCTGCTGCGCCGCGGGATCGCTGACCAGAAGGTACAGCACGTTGTCGTGCAGGATGATCTCTTCGGTGCCGGCGGTGCGGTCGTACGTCCGGAGTGTCTTGCCGGTCGCCGCATCGAGTTCGGCGACGGGCTCCCCGTACCCGAGCGTCACATACACGCGGTCGCCGACGGCGACCAGCCGGCGGGGCAGGTCCGGCGGGCCGCTGCGGAAGGCGCGCAGGTTGCCCTCCCACGCAGCGATCGGGCGCTTCCACAGCAGCACGCCGCTGAAGGCATCCCGCGCGTGGAGGAACCACTTCGACGGCAGGGCCGCGAAGGCGATCGAGCCTTCATCCGCGATCGCGAACACGCGCCCGCCGGAGGAAACCAGGGCGCTGACGCTGCCGAGGTGATCGTGCGTCCGGGCCCATCGCGGCCCGCCGACCCACTGCATGTGATGCGGGGGAGCGGCGACCGTGTCGCGGGCGACGGCGTTGTTGTCCGGCCCGTGCAGGAAGTGCGTCCACTCGTCAATGTTGCGGGGGCGGGGCTTGACCTTCTTCGTCCACCCGCCTTCGCCAAGGCTACGGCGGGCGGGCCCGCCTCCCTGCTGGATGTACGCCACGCCTTCCGGGGCCAGGACGCGCATGATCTCGCCGTCCGCCGGGGCCCCGGTGGCGGCCGTCACCACGATGGCGTTGACCAGATTGTCCGCGTAGGGCAGGCGTCCGCTCTTCCACTGTCGGACCGTCACCTTCCCATAGAGCCCTCTGCTCTGAATGTGCGCCCGGGCCGCCACGACATTCGCCGCGTCGGCATCGAGGCCCTGCACAACGCAGCCCGCGCCGGCGCCGAGATCGGCCGTCAGTTTGCCCGCCCGCCCTGAGCTTGTCGAAGGGCCGCAGCCGACGTGAACGATCAGTCCGCCGCGAGCGCCCGTCGCTTCCAGAACCTGGTCCGTCGAGGATGGATTCCCGCCCGAGACCGCCGCCATGGTCCAGCCGGAGGTCATCGCGAGGACCAGCCCGACGAGATCGGTACGCCCCACCGAATTCAAGAAACGCCTGCGTGTGGATCTGGTGGACATGATGTTACTCCTTGGTTGCACGAGGTCGGTACGAGGATAGCACGCTCCGGGCGAATCGCAAGCGTAGCTCGACCCGATTCCGGGATCGGTGACGTTCTTGCCTGCGGGCCTGTAGAAGGGGACAATGGGCGGGCTCTGAGTGCGGAACGTGCTCTCGGGGCGGATAGAACAAGGAGTGCGACCGATGGCGAATGATTGGCACATGCGACGCATCTGGATGGCGGTGGTGGCGGCGCTGGTGGTTGGGGTGGTGCTGTCCGCGTGGACCGGCGCCCAGCAGCAGCGCCCGAAGCGACCGCCGCGCAAGCCCGGCGGGCCGCGGATGAAGCCGACGCACGCCGACGTGGCGTACGGTGAGCACGACCAGCAGAAGATCGACCTCTACCTCGCCGAGTCTGACAAGCCCACGCCGTTGGTGCTGTACATCCACGGCGGCGGGTTCCGGGGCGGGTCGAAGCGGGCCGTCAACCCCAAGCCCTTCCTCGACGCGGGCATCTCGCTGGCCTCCATCGAATACCGCTTCGTGCAGCACAAGCGCCTCCCGGCCGCCCACCACGACTGCCGGCGGGCGATCCAGTTCCTCCGCCGGCACGCGACCAAGTACAACTTCGACAAGACGCGGATCGGCGCGTTCGGCGGGTCGGCCGGGGCGCAGTTGTGCATGTATCTCGGCTTCCACGACGACATGGCCGAGCCGAAATCCGACGACCCAATCGCCCGCGAGTCGACCCGCCTGACCTGCGTCGCCACCAGCGGCGGGCAGACGACCATGGACTTCGCGTGGTGGGGTAAGAACGTGCCCGGCTACGATAAGCCGCACCGGGACCTCTCGGCCATCTTCGACGCCGACACGCCCGAGGGAACGAAGAAGATCGTCGCGGAGATCTCCGCGATGTCGCTGATCAGCAAGGACGACCCGCCCATCTTCATGAGCTACGGCATGAAGCCTGACGACCCCGTCCCCACCGGCGCGAGAGCCCAGGGCTGGAAAGTCCACCACGTCATCTTCGGCGTCACGCTCAAGAAGAAGATGGACGAGCTGGGCATCGAGGCCGACCTCCAATACCCCGGCGCCAAGACCAAATACGGATCCCGCGAGAAGTTCCTCATCCAGAAGCTGACCGCGACGTCGGAGAAATAGCTGGTAGGGTGCGCCCCCGGGGGACGCACCATCGCCCCATGGGAACTCATAGGATGAGATTGAAAAGCACCTGCCTGATAGGTTTCGTAGCGATGTGTGTAGCTGGTTGCGGTGATCCGGTTGTGTATCGTCCTATCACCGATCCAACGGTGCGAGAAGCTGATCTGCCCCCGAAAGACGTTACTGTCCGAACGTTTGTGGGTTATACCGTCTCACAGTCGGAGAGTTTTGAAGGCCAGCGTGCATCTGCGGTGGCGGTGTTGACTTCCGGCCGGGAACCAAACCGAGGTCGCTGCCAGTTCGTGTTCTTCGTGGGTGACATGAGTGTCGTAGTCGAGTTGCCGATTCATGGAGCAATCGATGCCGGGGCGGTGGAAGTCAAAGGCAAGGCATGGGATCCGCGTGGTTGGGACGTGAATTGGACGGCGAAGCTACAGGGCGATATTCTCGAAGGCACATTCGATCAGCCGCACGATCATGGGATCTTCCGCCTCCGCGAAGTGGAATAGCGACCGTTGAATAGCCGATAGGGCGCGTCCCGAAGACAATAGTACGGTATCCCTGAATACAGGCCCGTTCACGGGCCTTCGCCCTCGGCGTAGCCGAGGGGATAGGCCGGGGCTTGAGCCCCGGTTGTCAGGCGCCGCCCTCCCCCCTCTGTCAGCCCGCTTTAGCCCGGAAGTCCGGGCCACAACTTCTATCCCGGTCGCGCATACAGC
>CAZEJA010000022.1:0-15606 GCA_964512215.1 uncultured Planctomycetaceae bacterium | reverse complement strand
GTTGTCTACGATGTGTTGGCAGTAAAATCGGTCTACGATGTGTTGGCAGTTGTCACCTAATCGCTAATCGCAATTCGCTGGCGCCGCCTCGCGGCGATCATCCGCGCTTCGACAGGACGTCCTTCTCGTACGTGCGGACCTCGTCCAGCCAGGCGGGGCCGGTGGGGACGTCTTGCTGCGAGCAATACTGGTCCCAGACGGCGCCGAAGGGCATGGTCTTGAGTTCCTCCATCAGGGCGAGGCGCCCGGTGAAGTCGCCGCCGGCTTCCAACGCCCGCAGCGTATCGGTCGGTTCGAGCATGGCCAGCAGCAGGCTCTTGAGCATGCACCGCGTTCCGATCACCCAGGCGGCGACGCGGTTGATGCTGGCGTCGAAAAAGTCCAGCCCGATGTGCACGCGGCCGAGGAAATCGCCGCGGACCAACTCCTGCGCGATCGCCTGCAGCTCGTCGGTGAGCGTCACCACGTGATCGCTGTCCCACCGCACGCCGCGGCTGACGTGCAGCAGCAGCTCGGGCACGTAGAGCAGCACGGACGAGATCTTGTCGGAGATCACCTCCGTCGGATGGAAGTGCCCGGCGTCGAGGCAGAGCAGCTTCTGGTTGGCGATCGCATAGCCCATGTAGAACTCATGCGAGCCGACGACGTAGCTCTCCGAGCCGATCCCGAAGAGCTTGCACTCGACGGCGTCGAGCATGCAGGCGGGGTCGAGGGGTTCTGCAAACATCTCGTCGAGGCTGCGGCGGAGGCGCTGCCGCGGGGCGAGGCGGTCGGCGGGTGTGTCCTTGAGCCCGTCGGGAATCCAGACGTTGTTGACGCAGGGCGTGCCGAGTTCGCGCCCGATGGCGGCGGCGATCTTCCGCGTTGCGATTCCGTGATCCACCCAGAACTTGCGCAGCCCTTCGTCGGCGGCCGACAGCGTGAAGCCGTCATCCGCCTTGGGGTGCGAGAAGTACGTCGGGTTGAAGTCCATCCCCATGCCGTTCGCCTTCGCCCAGCCGATCCAGTTGGCGAAGTGCTCGGGGGTGAGTGCGTCGCGGTCGACGGCGGCCCCGCCCGTCTCGGCGTAACAGGCGTGCAGGTTCAGGCGGTGCGTTCCGGGGATCAGGTGCAGGGCCTGGTCGAGGTCCGCCCGCAGTTCGTCGGGCGTGCGGGCCTTGCCGGGGTAGTTGCCCGTCGCCTGAATGCCTCCCGTGAGCTGCTCGGCCCCCTCGAAGCCGCCCACGTCGTCGCCCTGCCAGCAGTGCAGCGAGACGGCAACGTCGGCCAGGGCGGTCATGGCTGCATCCGTGTCGACGTCCAGTGCGGCGTACTGCTCGCGGGCGAGCGAATAGGCCTTCTCGATCGAAGCGGCGTCAGGCATGATGGGTTCCTCGATTCTGTGCGGGCATCTTCCGCTGTTCATTTCTTCCGTCCGGCGAGAGGGGACGCCGGGAAATGCTGAATGTCGAATGCTGAATGCCGAATGAATGTCGAATGTCAAATGACAAATCGCCTTCCGAGAACGGGCGACCCGTTCGGCATTCAACATTCATCATTCCTTCGTCATTCGACATTTCACATTCGTCATTCAGGGACCCGTCTGTCACGTCATCCGCCTTTGGCGATCTTGCGGCGGTAGGACTCGACTTCCCAGTGGTCGATGAATTCGCGGTCGCGTTTCGTCATGTACCGGATGCCGCCCAGTGTCCGGGCGCGGGCCATCACCTGGATCGCGTCGATGTAGAGCGCCGCGGCGTTGGCGGCGTCGGAGTCGCCCTCGCCCACGCCGTAGAGCCCCACGCCGCCGACCAGCACGACCAGCGGCAGGAACTGCGTATCGGATCGATGCCGAGCGATCGCGCCGCGCAGTCGCTCGGCCGTCTGGTCGGGGGCTTCGCCCTCGACGGCGTCGAACCACAGCGGGAACGACTTGCAGTAGACGATCTGGTCGGGCGAGAGCGGGCCCAGGGCGGCCGCAGCTTCGCCCTCGGCGCCGCCGGCGAGCGACAGCACCATCTCGGAGTCGTGGAACTGCAGCGCCCGCGGCGGCTCGTCCGGTCCGGCCATCGCAGCCAGCACGGGCTCGATCACGCCGCGTAACGCCGTCGCAGTCCCCGCATCGAGTTGCCTGACCTCGCCGAACGCGGATCCGCCGTCGTCTGCCTCGTCCAGACGGGCCTCCAGCTTGGCGAGGATCGCATCTGTCGTCTGCTTGACCTCGTCCGACGTCTCACCGTTGACAATCAGCCCGTGGTTCTGGAGCATCACGACCGGATTCGCCACGCCCGTCCGCTCGGCGTGCTCGGCCAGCGACGTGTGGATGCGATTGGCCAGCACGAAACCCGGGTCCACGAAAGGAATCCACAGCATCCCATCGCCGAGCAGTTCGCGGAGAATCTCCTCGCCGCGCTCGCAGCACGTGAACCCGCACACCAGCCCGGGATGCGAGTGGACCACGTACCGCCCGCCCAGCAGGTGGTGCAGGACCACCTCCACGGAGGGGCGCTGGTTCTTCTCGGGCTCGATCCGAGCGGCGAGGATGGCCTCCTTGAACAGGCGCTCGCGCTCGTCGACGTCCTCGCCGAGGTCGCGCTCGAGCAGCGCATCCAGCGCAGGACGGTCGATCTCCACGAAGCCTTCCGGTTCGATCGTCGCCAGCGCGTGTCCGCTGGCCTTGACGAACAGGCGGTCGCCGATCTTCATCGACGTGTTGCCCCCGCCGGCGAGGATGAACTCGTCGTCGGCGCCGTAGTAGCGCGACAGCGCCACGAGCATGTCCATGGGGTCCGCGTCCGGGCCGAAGTCGACCCACGGTTGCTTCGAAACCATTCTCTTCCTTTCCGACTCCTTACGGTACGAAGGCCGCGACGGCCACGACGATCCAGATCAGGATGCCGATCGTGACCTTTGCAGCCGTGCCTTTCAGGACGCCCACTCCCGCACCGACGCCGATGCGAACCGCCCGCTTCGCCTGCCCGCCGACGAGCGTTTCCATGGCCCACGCGCCCGCGAACGCCCCGCCGCACGTTCCCGCCAGCGTGCCCAGCACGGGCACGGGGATCGCGAACGTCCCGACAATCGCCCCGGCGATCGCCCCGACGAGCGATCCGAAGCTCCCCCATCGCGACCCGCCCGCCTTGCGGGCGCCGCGGGCCGACGAGAAGAACTCGATGATCTCGCCCGCCAGCGCCAGGGCCACGATCGCTCCCAGCGTCCAGAGGCTGAACATGCCCGCGTTCCACTGCCACCACGCCATGGCGACGGTCAGCAGGACCATCAGCCAGTTGCCCGGCATCTGCAGCAGCGTCAGCACCAGCCCGCCGAGGTTGCACGTCACCAGAATGATCGCCCACACATAGAGCATTGCCGCCCAGTGATACGGTCCCCGCGCGAAGCTGTCAACAGCGGAGGCACCGAGGTTGTCCTTCCGTCGGCGCGGCGGCGCAACTAGAATGTCGCGATGCGAGCGATCGCGTTACAGTCGGGCAGCAACGGCAACTGCGTCTACGTGGAGACGAGGAAGGTCCGCCTGCTGCTGGATGCGGGCATCAGCGGCAAGCGGGCGGCCGACCGGCTGGCTGAGTTCGGGCGGGACATCCGCGACATCGACGCCGTGCTGATCTCGCATGACCATTCCGATCACATCCGCTGCGCGGGCATCTACCAGCGGAAATTCTCCCTGCCGGTTTACGTGACGGCGCCGACGCTGGCTGCCGCCCGGAAGCGATGCTCGCTGGGCACGATGGACGACGTGCGCCATTTCGCATCGGGCGACACGCTGCAGTTCGAGGATGTCAGCGTCGAGACGCTGCCGACCCCGCACGACGGCGTCGACGGCGTGGCGTTCATCGTCGACGACGGGCACAACCGCCTCGGCGTGCTGACCGACCTGGGGCACATCTTCGACGACCTCGGCGGGGCGGTGGCCTCGCTCGACGCCGTCCTGCTGGAGAGCAACTACGACGCGGAGATGCTGCGGACGGGCTCGTACCCGGCCTTCCTCAAGCGGCGCATCACCGGGCCCGGCGGGCACATCTCCAACGCCGAGGCCGCCGAACTGCTCGACGACGTCGCGGGCGCGAAACTGCGGTGGGCCTGCCTCGCCCACCTGTCGCAGGAGAACAACCGCCCCGACCTGGCGCTGCAGACCCACTACGACATCGTGGGCGACCGGTTCGCCCTGTACGCAGCCAGCCGCCACAAGGCGGTCGAACTACCGTCCCTGTAACCCCCCGCGGGGCCTCCCGCGACGGACAAGGAAACCACCATGAACCGACACGCAACGCTGCTGCGAGGGGCGGCCCTCGGCACGATCCTGCTGCTGGCTGGGGGGCTCGTCGCCCAGCCCAAGCGCGCCGCCGCCCCCAAAGGCGCCGCCAAGCCCGCCGCGAGCCAGCCGACCAAGCCCGCGCCGACCACGCATACCGTCAAGGCCGCCCCGTTCCGCATCGAGGTCGATCTGGGCGGCGTCTTCGAGGCCGTCACGGCGACCGAGATCGCCTTCCGCCCGGAGGTTTTTACGGGGCTGCGCGTCCGTGAGGTCGTGCCCCACGGTACGGCCGTTCGCAAGGGCGACGTGCTGGTCACCCCGGACCTGCGGAAGGTCGACAAGGCCCTCGGCGACCGGGAGATCGCCGTCAGGCTCAGCGAGCTGTCGCTGAAACTGACGGAGCAATCGCTGCGCGACCTGGAACTGTCGACGGCCCGCTGAGCACCGATGCGGCCAGAGAGGCCCTGCAGTATCGCAAGGACTACCTCGCCTACGCCGAGGAGGAACTCCGGCAGCTCCAGAAGATGTACGAGGCCGACGACATCACGGAGGCGACCGAGGAGATCATCCTGCGTCGCCAGAAGAACGCCGTGCGACGGGCGCAATTTGCGCTGAAACAGGCAACGGTCGAGCACGAGAAGGCGACGAAGTTCACGATTCCGCGCCGCACCGAAGACGCGATCACCGCGCACAAGGCGGCCATGCAGACGTACGCGACGACGAAACTGCAGCTTGCGACGAAGCTGGAGATGAAGCGTCAGGAAGTGCTCAAGGCGCGGGGCGATCACGAGCAGGCCGTCCGCGACCTGGCGAGCTACCGGGCGGACACGAAGCAGTTGACCGTTCGGGCGCCCGTGAGCGGCGTGGTCTACTACGGCAAGTGCAGGCGCGGGCAGTGGGATACGAAGGTGGCCGCCAAGCTCGTTCGCGGCGGGTCGCTGCTGCCCAACGAGGTGTTCATGACGATCGTGTCCCCGTCAAAGCTCCGCGTTCGCGTCGCGGCCCCGGAGAAGGACCTGCACCTGCTGCGCAAGGGCCTGACGGGCAAGGCGACCTCCGCGGGATACGCCGCCCGAAAACTGAACGTGTCGGTCGCGTCGCTGTCGCTCGTGCCCATCTCCGGTCAGTTCGACATGAAGCTCGACATCGCCGACAAGACCGGCCCGATCACGGCGGGGATGAAGTGCAAGGTCAAGCTGCTCGTGCACGAGAGCAAGTCCGCGCTGATCGTTCCGAGCGGGGCGGTCTTCAAGGACCCCGAGGACGCAGCGCAGAAGGTGGTGTACGTCAAGAAAGGCGCCAAGTCGACCCAGCGCCCCGTCACCGTCGGGCGAACCCACGGGGGCAAGACGGAAATCGTCGAGGGCCTCAAAGCCGGTGAGACGATCCTGCTGAAGGCGCCCAAATGATCGCACATCGCGCCATTCCGGCCGTGGCCGTGAGCGCTGTGGTGCTGGCGGCCGGCTGTGGTCCGACGAGACCGCTGTCGGAGACCGGTCCGTCGCCACGCGCCGTCACGCCCGTAACGGGCGGGGAGATCGACGCGTCGCTGCGTCGCGGCGCGGCCTTCCTGGTCGCGGCGCAGAACCCCAACGGATCGTGGGGTTCGGCGAGGCGGACGAAGGGCATGAACATCGCTTCCTCCGTGCCCGGCTCGCACCTGTCGTTCCGCACCGCCTGCACGGCGCTGGCCGTCTGGGCGCTGATCGAGGCCGGCGGCGACGGCGCGGACGTTCGCGATGCGATCCGCCGGGGCGAGGAGCACCTGCTCGGGGCACTGCCCACCGTCCGGCGCGATTCGCAGCGAATCCTCTACAACGTCTGGGCCCACGCCTACGGCATCCGGGCGCTGGTCCGCATGCTCGGCCGCGCCGACGACGAGCCGCGGCGCGAGCAGATCCGCCGCGAGATCGCTCAGCAGATCGCCCGCCTGGGGCGGAGCGAATCCGTCAACGGAGGGTGGGGGTACTACGACTTCCGCGTCCGCGCCCAGAGGCCGGCTACGTCGCCGACGTCGTTCACCACCGCCACCGCGCTGATCGCCCTGCACGAAGCCGCCGCCGTCGAGGTCCAGCCGCCGCGCGAGCTCGTCGAGCGCGCCCTGACGTCGCTGCTTCGCATGCGGCGCCCGGACTTCGGATACCTCTACAGCGATAATCTCATCTTCTACCCGGACCGCCTGATCAACCGCCCGTCGGGCAGCCTCGGGCGCTCGCAGGTGTGCAACCTGGCGCTGCGACTCTGGGGCGACCGGCGCGTCACCGACGCCGCGATCCGCACCTGGCTGGACCGCCTCGCTGCCCGGGACGGGTGGCTGTCCATCGCACGCAAGAAGCCCATCCCCCACGAGTCGTTCGCCTACATCTCGGGCTACTTCTACTACTACGGGTACCTCTACGCCAGCGGCTGCCTCGGCCACCTGCCCCCCGAGCAGCGCCCCGAGCGCCAGGACCGCATCGCCCGCATCCTCCTGCCCCTGCAGGAGAAAGACGGCTCGTGGTGGGACTACCCCGTCTACGACTACCATCAGGCCTACGGTACGTCCATGGCCATGATCGCCCTCCAACGCTGCCGGAAGGCGGCGCCCGCTGCGCAGTAGAAGTCCACGAATTGCACGAATTCCACGGAGGGGAAGAGCGGGGACCTGGACCTCCCGCTATCTTTGGCTACTTCCAGGAAATGGGCCCTCAACGCGAAGGCAGAGCTTCTCTGCCAGAAGGACCTGCATCTCTTCCTGCTTCGCCTCCTTGCGGTTCTCCCATGTAAGCGCAGGAAGCACGGCGTGCCCCTTGTTGTCCTCCAGAGGCGCCGGGTCTATGTCGATCCCGTGTTGACGGAGATCACCTGCACGGAGAACCGCCACGCAATACTCCTTCCCGTGACCAGTCCGTGCAACGTCTTCCGGAGACATGTACTTCGCTCTGGAAAGTGAGAGTCCGGTTGTGTCGTCCTTCCGGGGACGAAACGCCTTTGGCGTCGGGCAGGGGTCGTTCGTTGGATCGAAGTGGGGGGGCTTCACTGGAACCCTTCGGTAGAGAAGTTCATCGTCTTCGATGGGTTCCGTCCCGTCTCCCATGTTGGCCTCTTACGCAAGCTGGGAGCGATCCACCAACTGGCAGTCTTGGAATGTCAGCAGATAGACCGCCCCGTCTGCGTGAACGTCCAAGGACTGGAAGAGCGGGCCGGTTCGTCGCTCGAAAGATATCCCTCCCTCACCATCCGGAACCACCCTAAGCGGAGACGGCTGCCCGGTGTCTCGCATCCTCATTGCCACATAGCAGGCTACGTTCAGGGCCTCCACGGTCGGCGGATCGATGTCATCATCGCGCAGTGACTCCGGGTCCCTTCCCCACTCGACTAAGGAACCGTCGATGATCGCCTCCCATTTGCGCCTGTCCTCCGCACCAGCGCCGGTCACGAGTTCAACATCCGAAACAGCACTCGTGTGAACGGAAGGAAGAACGCGATCAGCGAGTTCGTCAAACGTCTCGGTAGGGCTCATGGCGTCTCTCCCCAGTATCGATGCGCACTGTCCGAGGTCATGTCTCTAAAGGTTGTTACGATGATCTCATGCGCCAGATTCAGCCCTTCTTCGACAGTGAGCGAATCAGGTCCTTCGGTCCTGACCGGACCGCGCGCTGTGAGTTTCAGGATCAGAGCGTCCTGTCTGTTGGGGGACGGCAGACGGCCGTGCTGGATCTCCACGTGAAGCCGCCCTCGTTGCGGAGGGATATCGAAGTGCCAATGCCCACCCATTCCCTCCATTCTGATTCTCTCAAGGTTCGAACTTGGGCCGGAGAGGTGCTGGAAAAGCGTTCCCCAGTCGCTCGGCTCTTCCCAAACTGTTCCCTTTGGCATATGGTTTACGTAGGTCGTTTCCCACTGATTCGGCTCGATCTCTCCCGCTCCCTGTTCCTCTAGGAACGCCACGAATTGGGAAAACGTCTGATCGAACTCCGGTCGCACGCACCGATACCTTGGGTAGTTGGTCGCGCCTTGGCCCAGCCAGTTGTACAGGAGACGCCCGTTCTGTACTTGGATCATGCGATCATGGGATGCGTTCTTGATCTGCAAGCGCGCTAGCGGAGTCTGCGTGAGATGCAGCTTCATGCCGCTCCAGGGGATGTCTCCTCCGAAGTTCTCGAACTGCTCCTCCAGTGCGGGGACGAAGTCAATCTCAGGCCAGTCGGAGCCGAGTTCTCGCCAGAAAGAGGCCAAGTGCGCATTCGTCAGGCCCGGGAGCCGCTTGAACTGGACCCCAAGCACGGTCTCCACCACGGGCGGGCGTTCAAATGATACCGGTTGCTCGACTGTCATCGGGAATGCCACCTTCTGCAATATCGGTCGGAACGCTCTCGCGCCGGGAGCAGAATCGGGGGGGCAGGCGTCCTGGGATGCGACCGCCAGCCAGCCTACACACTGCAGCTCGGCACATCAACGGCCAGAATACTCGCATACTCATGCTTCTCCGTCAACCCAGTGTTTCTTCGCCTTCCAGTACATGCTACGCACGCTGTCACCGGGATGTTCTACCTGTCGACGAACAGGCCGGCGTCGCCTTGTTTGATGGTCTGGTTGTTGGCGGGCTTGTCGGTGGCGTTGGTGGGGACTTTCTCGTAGGTGTCGGTTCCGGCGGCGTCGAGGAAGACGGCCGTGCCTTCGCGGGTAGCGCGCCCGAGACCGCGGGGGCAGACGTAGCGGTCGTCGCCGCCCATGTCGACGGCGGCGCCCCAGGAGCCGATGTCGGCGCGGCCGGGCCCGGCGGAGCGATCGAACTCGTAGACATCGCCTTCCTTGCCGGCATCGACGAACAGGAACATGCTGTGGTCCCACGCACAGCCGCCGTTGTAGGTCGGGCCGGTCGAGGTGTAGCGGTCCTTTCCGGCGTAGTCGACGAACAGCCCCATGCCGAAATGCGCCCCGGACGCGTGTCCATAGCGAGCGGCGCCGTGCGTGTCGTCCCCGCCGAGGTCCAGCTTGAGCCCCGTGCCGAAGAAATACCCGCAGCCCTGCGAGAAGTTCGAACTGTCGTACGTGTCCCGCCCGGCCAGGTCGATCATCATGCCCACGCCGCCGGCGAGGTTGTACTGCAGGTGCTTGCGGTCGCCGGACAGGACGCGTCGCCCGAGCCCCGCGCCCATGCCGAACGCGGTGTACTGGAAGTTCGCATCCCCCCGCTTGGGGGCGGGCTTGACCGAACTGTTGTACGCGCTGGCGTATTTCCGCCCGCACTGATAGCTGTCGTTGCCCGCGACGTCGATGACGGCCGCCGCCGCGCCGGGGCCCGCGAAACCCAGCGCAAAGCCGAAACTCGTGTGCCGGTCGTCGCCCTCCATATCCAGCAGCAGCCCGAGCCCGCCGATCGCGGCGCCCTGCGTGTACTTGCTGCCCGTGTAGACGTCGCTGCCCTTGCAGTCGACCAGCACGCCGATGCCGCCCAGGCCCACGCCGCCGGTGGCGACGTTGAGCTTGTACACATCGTCGCCCGCAAAGTCGATCAGCATGCCGACGCCGCCGGCCCGCCCCGTCGCGAGCCCGAACGGGGAGGGCTCGTAGGTGTCGTTGCCCGCCAGGTCGATCGCGAGGGCGTTGGGGTGCTCGTGGGACGTCGACGCGGCGAGGCGTCCCCTGTACGTGTCGTCGCCGCCGAGGTCGATCAGCAGCGTCACGGGCTCGGTCAGCTCGTACGTGTTCTTGCCCGGCCCGCCGACGATGACCATGCCCGCGTCGGTCTTGCGGGCGTAGAGCACCTTGCCCGACACGCCGGCGACCCGCTTGTCCAGGGGAGCGGCGTGGGCGAACTCCTTGCCGATCGCCCCGAGCGTCTCGTCGCTCGCGATCGACGCGAGGATCTCGGCGGCCGTCAGCAGCTTGTTCCAGTCGTAGTGGGTCTCGGCGAACATGCTGAAGGCCCGCGTGTTCGTCAGGTAAACCTGCGTCTCCTTTCGCACGGGCAGTTGCGGGCCGAACGCGCGGACCATCGCGCCGGGCCAATCGAACAGGAACTTGCGGTTGGCGGCGGGGAGGTTCGTCATCGCCCCGGCGCGGAGCGCGTCGGCCTGCTCGAGCGTGCGGAGAACGGTCTCCATGTTCGTAGCGGGCGACAGGCCGATCGCCGTCGAGGGTGCGGGGGTTTCGGCGCGGCTGGTCCGCAGCGCCCGCAGCAGGGCGGGCAGGTTCTTCATCCCCCCGCGAGCGATACCGGCCGCGTCGAGCCCGGCCCGTTCCAGATCGGCCAGGCCCGTCCACGGGTTCTTGGCCGTCGCCAGGAAGCAGGGGGTCTTGAGCAGGGCGGGGAACTTCTCGCTGACGGTCAGCTTGGCGGCCGTCACCTTCCAGCCGGGCGCCACGTGCTTGTCGATGAGCGGCCGGACCAGGTCCCGGGCGTCGGGCACGACGGGCTCGGCGGCGCCTGCGGGGGCGGCGGCCAGCACCGCCGCGAGAGACAGACACAGGCGGAGGCTCTTCATGGCATCTCCACGGGGAGCTAGTTCGCCGCCGCGGACAGCAGGATATTGCGCAGCAGCGCGTAGGCGGACTCGGGCTCGTAGCCGTCGACGCCCGTGGCGGCATAGCCGACCAGCCCGGCCGTCAGGTCCTCGCGGCTGTAGATCACGCCCGGGCGGGCGCCCACCGTCACGGCGCGGAGGCTGGGCGTTTTCGTCGCGGCCATGCGGGCGCGCGTGCGGCGCCGGTAGCGGACGGTCTTGATCTCGTACCCGGGCAGGTTGTAGACGTCCGCCGCGCTGGCCAGACGCCGCAGGGGCGCCTCGCCGAACGTCGCCTCGATCTCCCGTTCCGCGGCGGCGGCGAAGCCGACGGGCTTGTTGATCTTCGTGGTCGGGTCGACCTTGAACACCGGCCCGCCCGCGGCGTCGATCACGAGTGTCCCGCCGCCGCCGACGAAGGCCTTCAGCGCGGCGCGCTCGTCGTCGGTGAGCTTGAAATCGCCCGTGCCGGTCATCATCGCGACGCGGGCCTTCGCGGCGGCGATTTCGGCGATCTCGACGGGCTCGCCGACTTCGAGGCCCACGCCCGTGTCGCGCAGCAACTGTCGCCGGAAACGTTCATAGGCGAGCGGCTCGGGGTCGCAGTTGCCCGCGTGCTTGAGGCGGACGACGCGAACGGTGCGGGAGGGCGTGGCTTTCGGTTCGGCGGGCCAGTGGCTGACGCCGCGCCGGCGCAGTTGCCCGCCGTCGGTCAGGTAGAGGTACAGGTTGGCGGCCGACTCGAAGGCCCACTTCTGCGTCTTCCACATCCGCATCTGCCAGCTCTTGGGCAGGTCGATGTCGGTGTGGACCACCAGCGGGCGGATGCCGTTGCTGATATAGCTCATCCGCGGCGTGCCGCGCAACTTGAAGTGGGCGGAGTAGATCTCATGCTCTTTCGAGAGCGATACCATCTCGTAGGTCGGGAACATCTTGCGGTAGGCGTCCAGCATGCCCTTGCGGAAGGACGTGCCGGCGCACTCGGTGGCGCTGAAGATCGTCCCGCCCTGCCAGACGAACTCACGGAGCTTGGCGATGTCGGCGTCGGTGAACTTGGGCGCCTTGGCGCCGGAGATGTAGAGAATCGGCGCGTCGTGCCACTCCGCCACGTCCGTCCGCAGGTTGATGATCTGCCAGTTGACGGTCTTCTCGAAGGAGTTGCTGATCCATCGCGTCAGCGAGGCCAGGTCGCGCGGGCGGTTGTTCCAGTCGCCGTCGAACTCGAGCTTGTTGAACAGCACCGGGTGCCGCCCGCGGACGAGGAACAGGACCGCAAAGGCCGTGTCCGACACGCCGTTGCCCCACCGCCCGCTATCGCGCTGTTGCGACAGCAGCCTCCGGGCGCCCGCCTGGAACCAGTTGATCGTGCCGAAGTACTTGTGCCCGCTGGCCAGGCCCACCCGCTCCATGCAGTAGAGGTAGTAGTACCACCAGCTGTTGAGCTTTCCGATGCTCTCCTCGAAGTGCTTCTCGAACCATTCGAGCCCGACCTTGATGGACTTCGTGTCCTCCTCCTTCTGCCCGCGACAGGCCGCGTAGCGCGAGCCGGCGAGGTTGTCCTTGCAGACGAACATCGTCGCGATGCCCGCCGCCGTCATCGACGCGCGAGGCGTGTCGGGGTGCCCGGGCCCGCCGCGCCCGTAGCCCCAGCCCCCGTCGGCCTTCTGCTTCCTGGCCCAGTAGTCCATGACCACTTCCCAATACTTGACCGGGACTTCCAGGCCGTCACGCTGCGCCGCCCACACGCCGAGCACGGCATACTGGCTGTTCGAGTGGTCGGTCAACTCCTTCTTGTCCACCTCTCCGCGCGATTCGTACCCGTAGGCGCCGTTCTCCGTGGAGTTGATCAGCGTCTTGGCGTCCTTGGCGAGCTGCTCCTTGTACTTGCCGTTGGTCGTCCGGTTCGCCGCCTGCCAGGCGCTGGCGCGCAGCGCCAGGGAGTAGGTCTTCGTGATGCTCTGGCGCCCCAGCCAGTTCAGCGCCTTGGTCATCCGCTCGTGCTGCGGGCTGACGCCGGACTCCAGCAGGGCGTACGCCGCGATCGTGCTGTTGCCGGCCGGGTACTTGAAGTAGCCCTTGACCAGCCGCCCGTTGATGCCGACGTCCTGATCGAACTGCTCCCAGCGCCCGTCGCTCTTCTGCTGATCCCAGATGTACTTCACGCCCTTGGCGATCGCTTCGTCGATCCGCTCGTCGAGCGTCTTGCGAGATCCCTTGGGCGGCTTGGTCGGCCTGGGCTTGTCGGGCGGGTCGACCGGCGGGGGCTTGGTTCCGTTGTCCGGCTTGCCGCCGCCGTCGGGCTTGGGCTTCTTGCCCCGCTGCAGCCCGCACTTGCTGCAGAACTTGTTGCCGGGGACGTTGCTCTCGCCGCACTTCGGGCATTTCCAGAAGACCTTCGCCCCGCACCGCCCGCAGAAGTTCGCGTCGCTCGCGTTGGCCTGCTTGCATCTGGGGCACTTCCACCCGCGCGCGGCGGGGGGCTTGGGGGCGGGCTTCTTCGTGCCGCACTCGCTGCAGAACTTGCCCTGCTCGGGGTTGCCCTGCTTGCACTTCGGGCAGTCCCAGGCGAAGCCGATCGTCGCCGCGATGAGCAGGACGATACCGGCGGAGAAGATGGTGCGCTTCATATGTATGCTCCCGCTAAGGGCGGCGGCCGGACATGGCCGCTTCCCTGCCATAATGACATCCGAGTGCGCCCGCTGCAAGGGCAGATGTTGGGGCGCGGAAATGTCGAATGGGGACCGATAGCCTGTTTACCTTCGGGCGCAGACCGGTCAGAATCTCTGTCTTCCGCGGACGCAGCAGCAAGGAGAGAGAGATGTTCCGACGAGTAGCGGCGACGTGTGTGCTTTTCGTGGCGGGTTGCGCGAGCGCGGCGGACAAGGATGGCGGGCTGACGCTGCTGCGGTTCAACGACGGCTTCGACGTCGCGGCGATCAAGGCGAACGGCGCGACGGTCTCGAGGGCAAGAGGCGGGCGGCTGCGCATCGATACGGGGCATGGCGGCAAGCATCGCTGGCCGGGGGTGAACCTGAAGGCTCCGCGCGGCAAGTGGGACCTGTCCAGGTATCGCACAGTCCAGGTGGATGTCCGCAACGTCGGCACGGCGGGGACGACCGTGAGCTGTCGTGTGGACAACCCCGGCGCGAACGGGCGGCGCAACTGCGCCAACGGCCGCGTCGAGGTCCCACCGGGCACAACGGCGACGATCTTCGTGCCGCTGTCGGCCACGCCGTGGCGATTCGATCGGCCGCTGGAGCTGATCGGCATGCGCGGCACGCCCGGGCAGGCCCCGCCGCTGGACCCCGCGAACGTCACGCAGCTCGTCATTTTCGTCGCCCAGCCGAAAACGGACCACGCCTTCGAGATCGGCACCATCCGGGCGACGGGGCGCGTCGAGACGCTGAAGGCGGACAAGTTCCTGCCGTTCATCGACGAGTACGGGCAGTACATTCACGCGGACTGGCCGGGCAAGACGCACTCCCTGAAGGACTTCGAAACGCACAAGGCTGTCGAACGGCGCGACCTGGCGGACCATCCCGGCCCGCTCGGCCGGACCGAATACGGCGGCTGGGCGGCGGGCCCGCAGCTCGAGGCAACGGGCTTCTTCCGCACGCAGAAGCACCGGGGCAAATGGTGGTTGGTCGACCCGACGGGCAGGCTGTTCTGGTCCCACGGGATCGACTGCGTGCGCCCCCGCGCCGGCACGCCGATCACCGACCGGCGGGACTACTACCGGCGCCTGCCCGAACCCGGCGGCCCGTTCGGGGCGTTCTACGGCAAGGGCGCCTGGGCGCCGCGCGGGTACTACCAGGGCAAGCGCTACGAATTCTACGACTTCCGCAGGGCGAACCTGCTGCGCAAGTACGGCCCGGAGTGGGCGACGACGGATATCGCCTTGGCGCACCGGCGCCTGCGGAGCTGGGGGCTCAACACGATCGGGAACTGGGCCGAGGCGCCCTACCGCCTCGCCCGCAAGACGCCCTACGTCGTGTCGATCTACTACGGCGGCCCGATCATCCAGGGCAGCAAGGGCCTGTGGAAGCAGTTCGCGGATGTCTTCGACCCTCGAAGCCGCGCGACGCTGGCGAAGAACATGGCGCGCGAAGTGGGCAAGTCCGCGGGCGACCCGTGGTGCCTCGGCTACTTCGTGGACAATGAGTTGAGTTGGGGGACCGACACGTCGCTGGCCGAAGCGATGCTGGCCTCCCCGCCGGAGCAGGCGGGCAAGAAGGTGTTTGTGGCGGACCTGAAGGCGAAGTACGGAAGCATCGACAAGCTCAACGCGGTGTGGGGGACGAAGCACGCTTCCTGGGAGGCGCTGCTGGCCGACCGCACCCCGCCCGACCGCAGCCGAGCCGGCGCCGACCTGCGGGCGTTCTATGAGAAGATCGCCGACACGTACTTCCGCATCTGCCGAGAGGAGGTCAAGCGCGTCGCGCCGAGAAATCTGTACCTGGGCTGCCGCTTCGCTTGGAAGAACGACCTGGCCGTGCGGGTGGCGGCGAAGTACTGCGATGTCGTGAGCTACAACTGGTACCGCTATACGGCCGCCGACGTCGCGCTGCCGGGCGGGCTCGACAAGCCGATGATCATCGGCGAGTTCCACTTCGGCGCCCTGGACCGGGGCATGTTCCACACCGGCCTGCGGGCGGCCGTCGACCAGAACGACCGGGCTGCGAAGTACAAGGACTACGTCCGCAGCGCCCTGCGGAACCCGCTGCTGGTCGGCGTGCACTGGTTCCAGTACGCCGACCAGGCCACCACCGGGCGCGGCGACGGCGAGAACTATCAGATCGGTTTCGTCGACATCTGCGACACGCCGTACCCCGAAACCATCGCCGCTTCCCGCGAAGTCGGCTACGA
>CAZEJA010000021.1:0-15611 GCA_964512215.1 uncultured Planctomycetaceae bacterium | reverse complement strand
GTCCAGTTGTAGGTGTTGGAGTATCTTCGGCGATTCCCCATGATGCGCAGCACAGTACCGTCGCCAGAAACCCACCCACGCCCTTCATGCTAAGCTCTCCTTCGTTCCACAGCACCGGTTGGTAGCTTGGCACGAGCAGAGGAAGCGGACAAGACCCCCAGGATCGGCCCAATCAGGAAGACAGTAGGATTCTACGCGCGGGAAGAGTGCATGTCAACGAGTCCCCTTGTTCCCTGATGGGCCTTCGGCGAACTCCAGGACTCCACGACGAGTATGTGCCAGCCCATCCCACCGTGATGCGCTTGGGGTACTCTTGTCTCGCCCCCTGCGGGGGGCTGCAAGCTGCTTACGATGGGGCGACCGCCCTCCGCAACGACTACGCTTCCTCCTGCTCCGCGGCGGCCATCTGGCGGAGCTTGTAGCGCTGGATCTTGCCCGTCGCGGTCTTGGGCAGCTCATCGACGAAGATAACCGTCCGGGGGTACTTGTGGGGCGCGGTGTTCTTCTTGACGAACGTCTGCAGTTCGCGGACGAGTTCCGGCGAGCCCGCGTTGGCGTCCTTCAGGACCACATAGGCGCGGGGCTTGATCAGCCCTTCGTCGTCCGGGACGCCCACCACGCCGCTTTCGAGCACGGCCGGGTGCCCCAGCAGGATCGACTCCACGTCGGCCGGCCACACGGCCAGGCCGCTGACCTTCATCATGTCGTCGGTCCGCCCGGCGTACCAGTAGAAGCCGTCCTCGTCGAGGCGGAACTTATCGTGCGTGTTGATCCACTCGCCCAGGAACGTCTGCTTGCCCTGCTCGTGCTTGTTCCAGTATCCGTTGGCGATGGAGTCGCCCTTGATCAGCAGCGTCCCCTCCTCGCCGACGGGCACGTCCTTGCCTTCCCCGTCGACGATGCGGGCCTCGTAGCCCTCCACGATCTGCCCCGTGCTGCCGGGCTTGATCGCGCCCGGGCGGTTCGAGATGAAGATGTGCAGGATCTCCGTCGACCCGATGCCGTCCAGGATGTCCACGCCGAAGCGGTCGCGCCACTTGTCGTACAGCGGTTTGGGCAGGGGCTCGCCCGCCGAGATGCACATCCGCACCCGCCCGATGCTGGTGCGGCCCTCCTTCTCCGCCAGGTGCAGCAACGCCGCGTAGCTCGTGGGCACGCCGTAGAAGACGGTCGGCTGATAGCGGTCGATGACGTCGTAGACCGTCTGGGGCAGGGGGCGGTCCGGCAGGAGCACGGTCGTACCGCCCGTCCGCAGCGGGAAGTACAGCCCGTTGCCCAGCCCGTAGGCGAAAAACAGCTTCGCGATCGAGAACGACACGTCGGATTCTTCCAGCCCGATCGTGTTGCGGGCGTAGTAATCGGCCTCGACGATCATGTCGTGGTGCAGGTGGATTGCGCCCTTGGGGAACCCCGTCGTGCCCGAGCTGTACAGCCAGAACGCGGTATCGTCCTTGTTCGTGTCGGCGGGCTCGAGGTCCGGCGAGGCGGCGGCCATCACCTCGCTCAGGACCAGCGGGGCGTCGTGGTCGTCCCCGGCGACGATGATGTGCTCGAGGTAGGTCAGGCTGCCGCGGATCTCCATGATGTTGCCCAGCAGCGACGGGTGGACGACGAGCACGTGGGCGCGGCTGTCGTTGAGCAGGTACTCGTAGTCCTTGGGCATGAGGATGGTGTTCAGGGGGATCGCGACGGCGCCGATCTTGATCGCCCCGAAGAAGGCGTAGACGCAGTCGGGGCAGTCGGGCATGAGGATCGCGACGCGCTGCTCCATGCGCAAGCCCAGGTCGAGCAGGGCGTTGCCCATGCGGTTGACGTTCTCGCTGAGCTGGGCGTACGTGACGGTCTCGTCGCCGCAGAGGATGGCCGGCTTGTCGGCGCGTCCCGCGTCGAGATGGCTGTCGACGAACACTGTCGTAGCGTTCATACGCTCCGGAAGATCGAGTGTGGACATGCATGCTCCCTTCGGTCTCAAGACAAGGCCCCACAATGTAAGCTGGAATCAGCCTTCGGGCAAGCAAAACGTGGCGGTGCGGCGGTAGCCGGTAGTCGGTAGCCAGTGGTCGGTGGCTGGCAGTCAGGAGGTCGCAGCCAGGGGTCCAGAGCACTGGCGGTTACCGACGACCGGCTACTGGCTACTCCCGCTCCCCCCCCCCGGTGACGCCACCGACACATCCGCGGGGGGCGAGTTTCGGGCAATGTCGAAGGTTGTGGACGCGCGGCGGGTGGGCTAGAATCTTGCCTTGTCGCACACGGACGCGGGGGCTCTGCTCAGGAGACAGTTGCGTGACAGGGACTGACATCAGGCGCTGCTCAGCCGTGATGGTTGTCGCCCTGGCGGCGGTCCTGTCCGGACCGGTGCAGGCAGCGGACGACAAGACTCTCGACCGGTACTACAATGCCAACCACCTCTGCCGCGCCGGCGTGTATCCTTTGGCGGCGAAGGAGTACGAGGCGTTCCTCGCGGCGAATCCCAAGCACGAGAAGGCGCTGCGGGCGAAGTGGGGTCTGGCGATCTGCCGCTACGGCATGAACCAGATGGACAAGGCCGCCGCGCTGCTGGCGGGTCTGGCGGGCAACGAGCAGATCGCCGACCAGGAGCAGTTGCACAACCTGTGGGGTTCGGCGCTGATTGAGTTGGGCAAGCCCGCCGAGGCCGTGACGGCCTTCTCGTGGACCGTCAAGAACGCCAAGCGCGATGATCGCAAGGCCGACGCGCTGGCCGGGCTGGCGCAGGCGCAGTTCGCGCTGAAGAGCTGGGCCAAGGCGATCGAGGCCAGCAACGCCCTGATCAAGCACGCCCCCGCGTCGCGATACGTGGAGACCGTCCGCTACCAGGGGGCGGTCGCACGGATGAACCTGGGCAAGTTCGCCGAAGCGGTTGCCGCCCTGCAGGCGCTGATCGCGGAGAGCAAGAGCGCCGAACTCGTCCATCAGAGCACCTACCAGGCGGCCGAGTGTCTCGTGAAGCTCGGCAAGCCCGCCGAGGCGGCCGAGATGTTCAAGTCGGCCGCCACGACGAAGACGGGCGCCTTCAGCGAAGTCGCCTATTTCAACCACGCCCTGCTGCAGTTCCGCACGGGCAAGTACAACGAAGCCATCACGACGCTGCGCACCTTCCTCCGGAAGCACTCGGGCACGCATCTAGCCGACGAGGCGAACCTGTTTATCGGGCGGTCGTACCTGGAGATGAAGAAGTACAAGGAGGCCGCCGGCGTCTTCGACGGCATCCTGCGGGGGGGGAGGGATTCGAAGGGCCGGCCCATCAAACGCGGCAAGGTTGCGCTGGGCACGCCGCTGGTGGTCAGCGACAGCACGGCCGGGGCGCAGGCGACGCTGTGGTTGGTCCGGACGTACGCCCGGCAGGGCAAGAACACCGACGTCGAGAAAATGCTCAAGCCTGTCGTGAGCGCCTACAAGGACGACCCCGCCGCCGCGGAGATCTACTACGAACTCGCCCGCGCCCAGATGGAGACGAAGCGCTTCGACGAGGCGGCGGCGAGTTTTGCGGTGTCCGAGAAGGGCAAGGCGCCACTGCCGGAAGAGTCGCTCCGTCTGCGGGCGTTCTGCCTGCTGCGGGCGCGAAAGCCCGATCGGTCGCTGCCCCTGTGCGATGCGTTCCTCACGAAGTTCCCCGACAGCGTTCACAAGGCGGAGGTCCTGTTCCTCAAGGGCGAGAATCTCGCGGCGATGAAGCGTCTGGAGGACGCCGCCGCCGCGTTCGCCGCCGCCCGCCAGGCGGGGCTCGACGGGGCCAAGACCCGCCAGTCCACCGTCCGCGTCGCCCAGACCTACTACCGCCAGAAGAAGTGGGCCGAATGCCTGGCCGCTCTCAAGCCCGTACTGGATAAGGATGGGCTCGCGGACATCGCGCCCCTGTTCGAGAAACCCCGCAAGGGCGGGAAGAGGCCTCCCCACAAGAAGCCCGCCGGCAAGCCCGATGCGCTGACGGCCCAGGCGTGGTTCATGATCGGCGACTGCCGTTTCCGCCTGGAGCAGTGGGAGGGCGCCGTCGCCGCGCTGGGGACGTTCCTCGTGCGGCATCCGGAGCAGCCCAACGCGGACGTCGCGCAGTACAATCTGGCGTTGGCGTGTCGGAAGCTCGACAAGACGGATCACGCGATCGTCGTGCTCTACGCGTTCATCGAGGCTCGTCCGGAAACCGCCGCAGGCAAGAAGCTCCGTGTCGATGCCCTGCTTGAGCGAGGGCGGATGCAGTACGACGCGGGCAAGTACCGCGACACGCAGAGCACGCTGCAGCACATCCGCGACAATCCGGAAGCGATTTACTATCTCGGCTGGGCGGCGACGAAGCTGGGCGACCACAAGGCCGCGGGCGAGTACTTCGCCCGCCTGGGCGGCAAGCGCGATCAGCCTTTCGCGGTGGATGCATCGCTGCAGCGGGCGGTCCTGCTCTACCGCGGCCGAAAGTACGCCGAGGCCGAGGCCGCACTCTCCACGCTGTACAAGTCCCTGCAGCGCGGCGGCAAGCCCGAGCAGCGCGCGGAAGTGCTGTTCTATACGGGCCTGTGTCGGGCCCATCAGAAGAACTACAACGGCGCCGTCGAGTCGTTCCGCCTGATCACCCAGCAGCGCGACGCCGCCGGCAAGCGGGGCCCGGAAGCGGTCTACTGGCAGGCGTGGTGCGAGAAGCAGCGGGCCAACGCCAAACAGGCCGAGTCGCTCTACGCGTCGTTCGTGACGAAGTATGCAACCGACGCGCTTCTGCCGGCGGCGACGTTCGAGTTGGCGGAGCTTCGCTTCCACCGCCTCCAGGAGGCCGAACGGGTCGCCAGGAGCAAGCCCAAGGGCAAGGGCAAGGTGGAAAAGACGAGTTACGCCGCCATCGCCGAGACGCTCCGCCCGCTGCTGGACAACGACAGCAAGACCCCCGCGAAGGGCGAACTGCGGGACCGCGTGACGTATCTGCTGGGCTGGTGCCTGTTCAAGCAGGAGCAGTGGGGGCCCGCTGCGCAGACGTTCGAGACGCTGATCGCTTCCGAGGAAGCCGCCACCCGCGCCGACCGGAAGCGCACGCCCAGCAAGCTGCTGGCGTCGGCGTATTTCCAGGCCGCCGAGTCGAGGCGGCGCCTCAAGGAGTTCGGTCCGGCGAACGAGTTGTTCGCCAAGGCCGCCAAGCTCCGCGGGACGGCCTCGAAGGAAGACCAGGACGATATGCTGCTCCGCCTGGCGCAGCTCCAGGCGATCAACAGCCAGTGGAAGCAGAGCATCCAGTCGGCGGACTCGCTGCTGCGGTCCTTCCCCGACAGCAAGCTGAAGTACGAAGCCCTCTTCGCGATCGGCTGGGCGAACGAGAACCAGAAAAAGTACCGCGAGGCGATGGCGAGCTACCGCAAGGTGGTGGCCGCCAACGTCCGGGACGACGTCAGCGCCCGCGCCCAGTTCCAGCTCGCCGAGTGCCACTTCGCCCAGGGCCAGCGTGACGACGCGATCGTCGCGTTCAACCTGGTTATCACGAAGTACGGCCTCGACCGCTGGAACAGCGTGGCCCTGCTGGGCATCGGGCGGTGCTTCCAGGCCCAGGGCAAGGCCGTCCAGGCCCGGGCGTACTTCGACGACGTGATCCTGAAATACCCGAACACCGCGGCCGCCGAAGTGGCCGCCGATCTTCTCAAGAAGAGCCAGTAACGTTCTGATTGGAAAGGAACTGCAAGCTATGTCGTCACCCCGATGGATGTGGACGCGAATCGCGGTCACCGTGGTCGTGCTGGCCGGGCTGTTCTGTGCAGCTCAGAGCCTTGCCCAGGATGCGCCGCCACCTGAAACGCCCGCGCCGGACCTGGAACCCCAACCCAAGACCGCCCAGGCCGACCCCGCCGATCAGCCCAACCCCGATAAGGATGAGAGCATCTTCGACCTCATCCTCAAGGGCGGGTGGGTGATGATCCCGCTGGGCCTGTGCTCGGTGCTGGCCGTCGGGCTGGCGATCGAGCGGTTCACCGCCTTGCGCCGCGGCAAGATCATCCCGCCCGGGTTCATCGACGGTCTGCGGGACAAGCTGACCGAGTCGCCCCAGGTCGACACGGGCGTGAAGTACTGCGAGGACCGCCCCTCGCCGGTCAGCGTGATCTTCAAGGCCGGCATCGCGCGGATGCGCCAGGGGCACGCTTCGATGGAAAAGGCCATCGAGGACGCCGGCGAGCGCGAGGTCTACAAGATGAAGCGCAGCCTCCGTCCGCTGTCGCTGATCGCGACGGTCGCGCCGCTGCTGGGCCTGCTGGGCACCGTGTACGGGCTGATCCGCGCGTTCCAGTCGGCCTGGAAGATGGGCGTCGGGCGGGGCGATGCCCTGGCCCGCGGCATCTACGAGGCCCTCATCACCACCGCGACGGGCCTGACGCTGGCCATCCCCGTGCTGATCGTCTACCAGATCCTCTCCAGCAAGGTCGACGCCCTGGTGGACGACATCGATGAGCACGCCGTCGACCTGCTGGAGTACGCGGGCGGCAACGGCGACGAGAGCGCGTAACCCCTCGAGGACCGAACGATGCGAATCCGTCAGACTACCGAAAGCGATGAAGGCATCATCAGCCTGTCGTCCCTGATCGACGTGATGTTCATCCTGCTGATCTTCTTCATGGCGACGACGAGCTTCAAGCAGGAGGAACTGGACCTGATGGTCCGCCTGCCGGAGTCGGCCGCCAACAAGTCGCTCAGCGCCGCGACGAAACTGATCGTCATTAACGTCCGGGCCGCCGACCGTCCCGAGGGCGACCCGCTGTACCTGGTGTCCAACAAGCGGATGACGCTGCAGCAGTTGCGGGCCGCCGTCTCACAAGCCGTGCGGGAAAGCCCGGGTCAGAAGGTCCTGATCCGCGGCGATCAGCGGTCGTTCCACGGCGACGTCGCCGCGGCTGTCACCGCGTGTGCGGAAGTGGGCATCAAAGAAGCCAACATCGGCTACGACAAGAAACTGTCCGGCTGACCACGACAGGAATTCCCGTGAGCGAAACGACGCCTGAAGTTCAACCGCCCGCCGTCGAGACGCCGCCCAAGAGTCGGCGGAACCTGATCTGCGCCATCGGCGTCGCCCTCTTGGGCGTCGCGATCCTGGCTGCAGTCGGCGCGACGTGGGCGCTGAGCCATCCGGGGCTGTGGCGGGCCTACACCGACGGGCGCGGCATCTACGTCCGCGACGGCGATGCCGACGTGCGCCCGATCATGTGGGCGCCCCCGCAGGGCCTGGCCGCCGCGAACGACGCGAGCAGCCACGTAGCCGACGCGGCGCTGTCGCAGCGGGGCACGACGCTCGTCTTCTCCGCCAAGGCCCCCGACGGGGACGACCTGGACCTCTACACCTGCCGCTTCGACGGCAGGACGTGGTCCGCCCCCGAGCCGATCATCTGGATCAACACGAACGCCGACGAACTCGCCCCCTCGCTGGGCGCCGGCGGGCGGGCACTGCTGTTCTGCTCCGACCGCAAGGGCGGCATGGGCGGGCTGGACCTGTACGTCTCCTGGTGGAACGGGCAGCGGTGGACGCAGGCGTTCAACCTGGGCAGCGGCGTCAACAGCGAGTTCGACGACTGCGACCCCGCCCTTGCGCCCGGGACCGAGACGCTGTACTTCGCGTCGAACCGCCCCGCGGCCGGCGCCACGCCGGAGCAGCGCCGTGCCCGATGGGACAGCACGGTCGCAAAAGGCACGCTCGGCGACCTGGACATCTACGCGGCCGAGGGCGTCAGCATTCCCAGCCGCACCAACCCGCTGCGCGACGCCGCTTTCCGCAAGGCGATGATCACGCAACTGGGCGGCAGCCCGGAGACGGAAGAAGCCGTCCTCAAGGCGCTCCGCTGGCTGGATGAGAACCAGGAGTCCGACGGGCACTGGGACATGGAAAAGCACGGGGGGAAGAAGGGCCAGGACATCGCGGGGACCGCCCTGGCGACGCTGAGCTTCCTCGGCTACGGCGTGCAGTACACCGAACGCAGCGAGTTTCAGGAGACCGTCTACCGAGCGACGCGGTGGCTGAAGGCCCAGGCGATCGAGAAGGACGGGAACTTCACCAAGGGCGTCGGACAGGGCATGTACGGTCACGGCATGGCCGCCATCGCGCTGGCGGAGTCCTATGCGGTCACGAAGGACGAGACCCTGCGCGAGCCGCTCACCCAGGCGATCCGGATCATCATCGATTCGCAGAACCGCCAGACCGGCGGATGGCGGTACGACGCCAAGCCGCCGCCGACGGGCGACACGTCCGTGACGGGCTGGCAGGTGATGGCGCTGCACAGCGCTCGCAAGGCGGGCATCGAGGTTCCGGCCGAAACGCTCCGCCTGGCGGACAAGTGGATGGATCGCGTCACGGCCTCCAAAGGCGCCTACGGGTACACGGACGGACGCAGAGTCACCGAGGCCATGACGGCGGAGGGGATGTTCGTCCGCCAGTTGGTCGGCGCGAGACGGGCCGAGAAGCGCCAGCAGGAGACGGCCCAGTGGATGGCCGGGAATCTGCCGAAGGCGGACAAGGCGGACTTCTACTACTGGTACTACGCCTGCCTGGCGCTGTACCAGCAGCAGGGCCCGCAGTGGGCGGCGTGGAACGAGGCGATCAAGCCCGTGCTGCTGAAGCTGCAGAGCGATAACGGCACGTGGGAAGACTCACGGCGCAAGGATTTCGGCAAGGTGGGCGCCTCGGCGGCCGGGGCGCTGTGCCTCGAAGTCTACTACCGCTACATGTGGCAGCTTGACCAGGAAGCCGACCCCGTCGTCGAGGCCAACAAGAAGCTCGGGCGCTCGCCGATCGAGTTCCCGGACGAGCCCGCCGAGTTGGTCGCGCGGCGCGTGGCGGAGCTGTCCTCGCCGTCGACAGACCGCGGCGTCCGCATGACGCCCCGCGGCGACTTCCTGTACTTCACGTCGGACCGCCCCGGCGGCGCCGGCGGGATGGATGTCTATCGCACGCGGATTATCCAGAACGAGTTCCAGGCGATCGAAAGCGCCGGGCCGCTGGTGAACACGCCGGCCGACGACGTCTCTCCGAGTCCGGCCTGCTTTGGGTCGCTGCTGCTCGTCGCGTCCGACCGGGAAGCGCCGGGCAAGGGACTGCGCCTCTATACGCAGACCGCCCGCGAACTGGAATGCGTCGAGGAAGGCTGGCAGGCGTGGGTCGCGCAGTCGTGGGTGGTCGTCGGCGGAGTCCTGCTGGGGCGGTTGCTGGTCGTGCTGCTGGCCTGCGCGTTGTGGCCCGGGAAGTCGGCCGCTCGCGCGGGCGTTACGTGGCGCCTGACGTACCTGGGGCTCGTGCTGCTGGTCGCGTGGACGGGACTGTCGCTGTGGGCCTGGGCGCATCCGGAGAACTGGCGGCGCTACACCGACCAGGCCGACCTGGAGCTGCGCGCGGGAGATGCCTCGCTGCGACACGTCGTCTGGGAACGGGCGCTGCAGGCCGACACGGAAGCGAACCGGCGGCCGAACCTGCTGTCGGTGGCGGGCAGCCCGCGCGGGCGGACGATCGTCTTCTCCCGGCAGTTGCCGACCGAGGAACACTCCGATCTGCTGATGATGCGCTTCGAGGCGGGGCGATGGTCCGAGCCGCTGCTGCTGACGGCGCTGAACACCGAAGCGGACGAAACGAGCCCGTTCCTCAGTCGGGACGGGACCACGCTGCTGTTCCACTCGAACCGCACGGGCGGCCGGGGCGGATATGACATCTACGTGTCCTACTTGAAGGATGGGCAATGGACGCCGCCGACCGGTCTGGGTCCGGCGGTCAACACGCCGGCCGACGAGTGCGACCCGTGCCTCTCGCCCGATGAGACGTCGCTGTACTTCTCGTCGAACGCCGCGGAGAGCGACTACGACATCTACCGCGTGGACGGTTTCGACGTCGCCCGCCCCGCCCAGGCGCCGGCCGAGGCGGCACGCGTCGAGGGCCTGTCCTCGCCGGCCGGCGACCGCCACCCCGCCTTCGCGCGGGAGGGCGACTTCGTGTACGTCAGCTCCGACCGCGCGGGCGGTCGCGGCGGGATGGACCTGTACCGCGCCCGCGTTTCCGGCGGGAAGATCGCCCCGCTCGAAAGCGCGGGCCTGCGCGTCAACAGTCCGCAGGGCGACCTGTCGGTCTCGCCGACGTGCCAAGGCTTCGAGTTGTGGATGTCGTCGAACCGCATCTTCAACAACCGCCAGCCGCTGCTGCTGTACTCGCAGGCGGCCAGCGAGGTCTCGCCCCACGTCGACAACAAGGCCCTGCGGTGGATGGAGCGGTCGAAGTGGTGGCTGGTGGCGCTCGGGGTCGGGCTGCTGCTGCTCATCGCGCTGCTCATCTGGTACCTCAAGTGGGGTCGCTACGGGCGCTGGGGCGCCCTGACGCGGTGCATGATCATCAGCGTCCTGCTGCACGCGCTGATCCTGATCGGGCTGAGCCTGTGGATGATCCGCCAGGAAATGCAGCTCGGCTCGGACGGGCCGCTGGAGATCGCCGTCGACGCCAACGCGCTGGCGTCGGAGCGACTCGCCCAGGACCTCCGCGAGACGGTCAGCGAGATTCCCAACACGCGGGAGATGCTCTACATCGAGTCGGACGCCCCGTTCCAGGCCCTGCCCGACTACGAGCCGGTCAACCCCAAGGCCCGGACGATCGTCGAATCCGACTTCGCGGTCGACCCCACGCCCGTGCGGATGGACGTCCGCGACGTGCGGGTGGCCGAGGAGTTCCGCCTGCCCCGCCCGCAGCCGGTCACGCACGAGAAGGTGTCGCTGCGATTCAAGCCCACCGATCTGGACCTCGAGGAGCGTCCGCCGGAAGCGAAGGTCCAGCAGGAAGCATCCAAGCCGGTCGAGGTCGCCATCGCTCCGATCAAGACGATCGACCGAATCAGCGAGGCGGCCGAGACGGTCCGCGAGACCGGCGGCAAGCCCGAGGAGCGCGGTTCGAAGATGGCCGAGGGCGCCCTGCCCGAGGTTGACGGGACGGAGCACGTGACGGTGGCCTCGGCGAAGCTGCCCGCGCGGTCGGTTCCGCAGCTTCGCGGCCCGGGCGAGAAGCTCTCCAAGCGCATTCCGCCGCTGACGGTCGAGCCGGGCACGTGGCTGGGCGGCGAGAAGGGCGAGGGCACGGGCAAGGGCACGGGCGCCGACCGCCTGGACCCGTACCTCGGGCGCGTCAACAAGGACGCGATGGCCCGCATCGGCGGCGGTGGCGACGACACCGAACGCGCTATCGCCCGGGCGCTCGAGTGGTTCAAACGAACCCAGGAGCCCGACGGGCGGTGGTCGCTCGAGAAGCATGGCGGCTCGAAGGGGCACGACAACGCCGCGACCGGCTTTGCGATGCTCTGCTACATGGGCTGGAACGTCAAGCACACCGAGGATGACAGGCACGGGTACCGTCCGGTAATGGAGAAGGCCGTCAAGTGGCTGGTCAGCCGCGTCGGCAAGGACGGCGACCTGACGGGCGGCGAGTCGAACGGCATGTACGATCAGGGCGTGGCCGCGATGGCCCTGGCGGAGGCCTACGGGCTGACCAAGGACCCCGCCCTGAAAGAGCCGCTCGAGCGGGCGATCCAGTTTATCATTCGGTCGCAGAACAAGCGCCTCGGTGGGTGGCGGTACAAGGCGAACAGTAACGACTGCGACACGAGCGTGGTCGGGTGGCAGGTGATGGCGCTGACCAGCGCCCGGATGGCGGGCATCGCGGTGCCCGAGCAGAGCTTGCAGCTGGCCGAGGAGTGGCTGGCCCGGGTCGCGAGCGGTCCGCAGGGAGGCAGGTATGCCTATCAGGAGAAGCGCGGTCCCACGCCGACGATGACGGCCGAGTCGATGTTCTGCCGCCAGCTCCTGGGCACGCCCCGTACCGACGACCGCCAGGCGGGTTCGGCGGACTACCTCCGCGCCAGCCTGCCCAATCCCCGCAGCCCCAACTACTACTACTGGTACTACGGGGCGCTGGCGCTGCACCAGCACCAGGGCGAGATCTGGCGCGAATGGAACGCGAAGATGAAGGAAGTCCTGCTCGAATCTCAGGTCCGCGAAGGCGCCGGCGCGGGCAGTTGGCCTGACGACGGGCAATGGGTCAAGAAGCGGGGCGGGAAGGTCATGTCCACCGCGATGGCCGCCCTGTCGCTGGAAGTGTACTACCGCTATCTGCCCATGTACTCGCTGCCCGAACCCGCGGCGCCCGAACCGAAGAAGTAGCCGCCGGCAGGGGCGCCGGGAATCACATGAAACGCAGCACGTTCCACAATCACGTCGTCGTGGTCACCGGGGCTTCGCGCGGGATCGGGCGCGAGGTGGCGCTGCAGTTGGCCGATGCGGGGGCGCAACTCGTGCTGGCCGCCCGCAACGCCGAGGATCTGGGGGCCGTCGCAGACGACTGTCGCACCCGCGGCGCCAACGCCTTGGCCGTGCCCACAGACGTCGCCGATCCCGCCGCCTGCCGCGAGTTGATCGACCGCGCCGTCGACGAGTTCGGGCGGCTCGACATGCTCGTCAACAACGCGGGCATGAGCATGATCGCGGACCTCGCCGACCTGTCGGACCTGTCGAACTTCGAACGCATCCTGCAGGTCAACTTCTGGGGCAGCGTTCACTGCACACATCACGCCCTCGGGCATCTTCTGAAATCTCGCGGGCGGATCGTCATGGTCTCCAGCATCAAGGGCCGATTCGGCACAGCCGGCAGCACGGCCTACTGCGCGAGCAAGCATGCCCTGACCGGTTTCTACGACGCCCTGCGGAGTGAACTGCACGACACGGGCGTGAGCGTCACGGTGGTCTACCCTGGCTTCGTCGCGACGACGATGCCCGAACACGTCCTCGACGCCTCGGGCCAACCCTTGGGGCCGGACGGTCGCAAGCTACTGCCCAAGCGGGCGATGAGCGCCGAGACCTGCGCGCGAATCGTCCTCCGCGCCGCGGCCCGCCGCCGTCGCGAGAAGGTGCTGACGTGCAGCGGGAAGCTGGCAGTTCTGCTGCGCTTGCTCGCCCCGGGCCTGCTCGACCGCCTCGCTCGGCGCTCCCTGCCCAGCCGCCGGTAACGCTTCGGTCGTTGCGACGCGGTGGGGACTCCGTATACTACAGATCGATCCCGCGCAGCGGCGCGGGCGTTCGTGTTCGTTCGGAGTCCGAGTCTGATGTCCCCTGATTCCCCTCGCCGCCGCAAGCCTCTTCGCAAGGGGCGTGATCTCAGCGCGTTTCGCCAGGCGATTCTCTGGATCGGGCTGCTGGCCGAGATGGCCATGATGGCCGTTGGGCTCTTCCCGGCCATCTGGCTGGTGATGGTCGGCCGCGACTGGGCGACCACACCGGCGCACTGGGTTCTGCTGCTGCTGGGGGCGATCCTGCTGTTCAACTACGGGTATCTCGTGGGCCTGCTGGCGCTGCGGATCGTCCTGCCGCGCCCGAAGGAGGGCTTCTACCCCGCCCGGACGGGCCGGCGCGTGCCTCGGGCGGTCCTGCTCTACGCCATGAACCTGCTGCTGACGAAGGCCCGCTACGAACCGCCCTGGGCGATGATGTTCTCATCCGTGCTGGCCAACACCTTCCCGTTGCGCCCGCTGTTCGTGAGATTCTTCGGCCCGCGAAGTCAGTCCCTGAGCATGGGCGACACGATCTTCATGATCGATCCGAGTCTTATCGAGATCGGCAAGGACGTCGTGCTGGGGTTCCACTGCACGATCGCGGCACACCTGTTCGACCATCGCGGGCTGCTGATCCGCAAGGTGCACATCGAGGACGGCGCCGTTATCGGCGGAGAGGTCTTGCTGACCCCCGGCGTGCGCGTCGGGCATCACGCGGTCGTCGCGGCGCGGGCGTTCGTCGCACCGGGAACGGTGATTCCTCCCTACGAATACTGGGCGGGCAGTCCCGCGGAGAAGGTCAAGGACCTCCCGCGCAGGGGCGACTCGCCGGCGGATGACCCGCCGGAGACGGAGGCGGAATGAAACGGTCGTTCTACGCCCGATACGCTCCGGTCATCCTCCTGGGCATGGCGCTGACGCTGCCGTGGATCGGGCGCGGCGTCGTCGGCGCGGTTCCCGCCTCGCGGTACGACCTGCGCGACTGGCTGCCGAGCGGCTTCGCCGAGACCGAGACCTACCGGTGGTTCCTGCATCATTTCGGCAGCGACGAGGTCGCCGTCGTGAGTTGGGATGGATGTACGCTGGACGACGAGCGGATCGACCGCCTGGCGCAGGCGCTGATGCGCGATGAGGACGGCAACTCGCCCTGCCTGTTCGAACGGGCGATGACCGGCCCGGAAGCCCTGCGTCGCCTGACCGCGCCGCCGCTGAACGTCCCGCAGGCCGAGGCGCTGCGCCGTCTGGGCGGCGCGCTGATCGGGCCCGACGGGCGGACGACGGCCGTCGTCCTGTACGTGTCGGAAGCCGGCGTGCTGGACCGCCCGGGCGCCATCGAACGCATTCGCGAGGCGGCCGAATCGGCCTGCGGACTGGCGCCCGACGACCTGCGCCTGGGCGGGCCGACCGCCTACGGGGCGGCCATGGACGTCGAGGTCGTCCGCTCGCTGGGGCGTCTGGGCCCGATCTCGCTGGCCGTCGGGCTGCTCGCGGCGTGGCTGCTGCTGCGGAGCGTACGCCTGGGACTGATCGTGTTCATGGGGTCCGTCTACGCGGCCGCCGCCACGGTGGCCTGCCTCTACTGGACCGGGCACACGCTGCACCAGACGCTGCCGGTCCTGCCCCCGCTGGTCTACCTGCTGAGCATCTCAGGCAGCATCCACCTGATCAACTACTACCGCGACGCCGTCCGCGACTCCGGACCCGCCGGGGCGCCGGAGCATGCGGTCGCCCGCGGATGGTTGCCGTGCGCACTCGCGGCTGGGACGACCGCGATCGGTATGCTGTCGCTGCTGGCCAGCCGAACGCTGCCGGTCTGGACGTTCGGACTCTACGCAGCCATCGGGATGGGCATCAGCCTCGTCGTCGTGCTGCTGTTCCTGCCGGCGGCGCTGCAACTGCTGCCCGGGCGCCCCGCAGCCGGACGTGAACGGAAGAACCGTCCCGGTCGCGCGTTCGACCGCGCCGCCGCCGTCCTGGGGCGCTTCCACGCGCCCGTCACGGTCGTCGGCGTGCTCCTGATTGTCGTGCTCGGGGCGGGGATGCTGCGACTTCACGGGACGATTCGCATGCAGGACCGCTTCGCCCCCCACAACCGGCTGATCAAGGACTACCGCTGGTTGGAGTCGAACCTCGGCCCGCTCGTGCCGCTCGAGGTCGTCGTCCGGTTCGGGTCGGACTGCAAGCGGGGCTTCCTGGAGCAGATGGAGACGGTCTCCGACGTGCAGCGGGAGATCGAACGGATCGGCGTGGTCTCGGCGAGCACCTCGGCGGCGACCTTCGCGCCGGTGGTCCCCCGGGGGGAAGATGCGGGCAGCACAGCGTTCCGCCTGCTGCTGGAGCAGGGCCTGATCGCCGCCCGGAAGCGCTTCGTGGAGGCCCACTACCTGGCCGACAGCGGCGACGAGCAGTTGTGGCGCGTCAACGTCCGGGTCAACGCGCTGGGCGACACGGACTACGGCAGCTTCCTGGGCGAGTTGCGCCGGCGCGTGGATGCGCTGCTTTCGCAGAGCGGCCCGGGCGCGACGGCCACCTACACCGGCGCCATCCCGTTGATGCATCAAGGCCAGCGCGTTCTCC
>CAZEJA010000020.1:0-15649 GCA_964512215.1 uncultured Planctomycetaceae bacterium | reverse complement strand
CGTGCCGATCGCCCAGAAGCGGATCGCCCGCCTCTGTCAGGCGCGGGGCAAGACCTGCATCATCGCCACGCAGATGCTGGAGACGATGACGCAGCACGCCACGCCGACGCGGGCGGAAGTCTCCGACGTCGCCAACGCCGTGCTGGACCTGGCCGACGCGGTGATGCTCTCGGGCGAGACGGCCGTCGGCAAGTTCCCCGTGCAGGCGGTGACGATGATGAACGACATCGTCGCCCACACCGAGTCGTTCGCGAAGGAAGCCGAAACGCCCGCGGTACGGGTGGCGGCGGACGCGGCGTCCACGACGGCCGCCCTGGCCGCGGCGGTCCGCGAGATCATCGCCGTCGAGGACGTCGCCGCCGTCGCGGTGTTCACGCGGACGGGCGCGACGGCCCGGCTGCTGGCCAAGACGCGACTGGCCGTCCCGATCCTGGCGCTGTCGCCCGACGCGGGCGCGGTGCGGCGGATGTGCCTGTACTACGGCGTCGCGTCGGTGCAGGCGCCCGAGCCCCAGCACACGCGCGACGTGCTGGCCACCGCGGGGACGCGCGCCGTCGAGGCCGGGCTCGCCACCGCCGGACAGAAGCTCGTCGTCCTGTCCGGGCGGCCGCTGAACCAGCCGGGGAAAACCAACACGCTCGTCGTGCACACCATCCCGTGAGCCCGCCGTGACAGATGAACCGACCATTCCGGGGATGCCCGCTCGTGCGCCGGATCGCAGCGCGTCGCTGCTTGCTGCGGCAGCCGCGCTGGGCGGACTCGCGGCGGCCGTCGTGCTGGCGCTGCTCAGCAACGGCATCTACCACGACGACGACATCTGCCACTTCCTCTTCGCCCGCGACGCCCTTGCCGGCGGGACGCTGAACGCCAGCGCCCTGCTGCACCAGTGGGCGCGCCCCGGCTACAACGTCCCCGCTGCGGCGGTGGCATGGGGGTTCGACCTGACCGGATGCCGTCTCTTCAGCGCATGGCAGACGGCCGCCGTGGCGGCGCTGGCGTTCCTGATCGCCCGTCGGCTGACCCGGCGGGCAGGCCTGTCCGACCGCTGGGCGGCCGCGGCGCCGGTGCTGGTGTGGCTGCAGCCGCTGACGATGACGCTCGGGATTACGACACTGACGGAGACGCCGGCGGCCTTGTACCTGGCCCTGGGGGTGTGGCTGTATCTGCGAGGCAACCGCGTGTGGGCCATGGTCGCCTTCAGCGCGGGGTTCGTCACGCGTTACGAGACGATGGCCCTGGCGCCGGTACTGGCGGTGTTCGTGCTCCGCGACGCCTGTTGCGAGTGCGAAGGGAAGGTCGCGAAGGCCCTGCGTCGCCCGTGGGTGTGGGGGTGCGTGGCCGCGGCTGCCTGGGCGCCGGCGGCGTATGCGCTGGCGTCCTGGGCGGCGGGCCTGCGCCCGGAAGACTCGCCCCTGTTCATGTTCGCGCGGGACTACACGATGGAGTACGGATCGGGAACGGTGTGGCACTTCGCATCGATCTGGGGAGAGGCGGCGGGCATGGGGGGCCTGGCGTTGGCAGCCGTCGGGGCGCTGGCGGTGCGCCGCCGGGCGGCACTGCCGACAGCGCTGTGTGTGGCTCTGTTCCTGATTCACTCGCTGCTGTTCTGGCGCGGCAGTTTCGCCACCGGCGGGTACGCTCGATTCCTCGTGCCCCTTGCAGCGCCCCTGGCGGCGTTGGGCGCCGCCGGGCTGGGGGAGCTCTGGCTGGCAAGGCGCCGTACGGCGATCGCCGCCGCGCTACTGCTGACAGCCGGGTGGATCGTCCTGATCATCGCCTGCTGGGCGCACGTCGTGCCCCAGCCGTGGCGGCGCCCGGCGGAGATCGCCACGGTCGCAGCGGCCCTGGTGCTGTCCGCCGGGACGATCACCATGCTCGCCGCCGCGCCGCGCCGAGCCCTGCAGGTCGCCCGTGCGGCTGCCGTAACCGTCATACTACTGATCGTTGTCCAGATGATCGTGCAGGTCCGTCCTCTGCACCTGGGGCGCACGCCCGGCCACCGCGTGGTCGAGCGGGTCCTGAAGGACCTTTCGCAAAAGGGATACCGTCGCCGCCCGGGCCTCAGCCAGCACGTGCTGATCCGGTACCTGCGCGAGAACACCGACCCGGTGTACAGCAACGAGCACGCCCTGAAGAGGTGGCGGTCCGCCCGGCCGGGGACCCTCTTCTTCTGGGAGAGCAAATACTGCGACAAACCCCATGAGCCCGAGACTACGCGGGAGCTTCACGAGTCGCTGCGGCGCCTCGGGCGCCTCATTCAGGCGGATAGGGAGAGAGGCGTCCCCCCGGAAAAGGACGTCTCGGTAGAGGTCTACGAGCGCCTGGGCGAGGGGGAACGCAGGATGGGGCCCGGCTAGCGCGGCAGCGCGATGCGTTCCACGGCGTCGGTGTCGGTGTCGAGGATCGCCACCGTCGGATAGTGCGGGTCGCGCGGGTGGGCCAACGCGCCGGGGTTGATCACGCGGACCTTGCCGACCCGCTCGTCGCGGACGCGGTGCGTGTGCCCGTGACAGATGTAGGGGAACTGCTCGCCCGCGATGAGTTCAGCCAGCAGTCCGGCGTCGTGCCCGTGTGTGGCGACCAGGAACTGCCCGCCCCCCAGAGGCACTTCCACGAAGGACGTCGCGAACGCCACGCCGCATCGCTCAGCCGCCGCGGCCATCGCACGGGTGCGCCGGCGGTCCATGTTACCCGCCACCGCGCAGGCGGCGGCGCCTGCCACGCCGAGCATCTCGATGCACTCGACCGAACCCGCATCCCCGCAGTGAACGATCGCATCCACGCCGCGATCGGAGAAGACCTCCAGCGCGGCAGCCAGCCGCTGCGCCTTGCCGTGGCTGTCGGACAGGATGCCGATCTTCATTCCGCCGCCTCCGGCTGGGCGCCCGGCGCGATGCACAGCAGTTTGACCATGCCCGCGACGATAGCGGCGCTGCCGGGGCGGCGGCAAGGACATTCCACGGATTCGACAGAGGGTCCACGGATTACACGGATTGGATGGCGTCCACGAATTGCACGAAGAGAACGGGTGCACGCGGTCGAACCCCCACGAGACGTGGTTGCGGCCTGCGGCCACAGCCTATGGGGTCCGGCCTCGCGCTCCCTGTACTCCGTGTAATTCGTGCAATTCGTGGACTCACTTCCTCTCGGGAACCCCGATCCCCCCTTAAAGCAGGCCGGCCCCGCAGGCGTGAAGCGCTACCGCTTGCGGAGCCGGCCGGACTGCTTGTTGGCATCCTTGCCAGTACAACACGTCCGTGTTTCGTGCCTCACCGGGGTCTCATCCGGCCCGTCGGCGCCCGGCGTTACCCGCGGATAGGTTTCTGTGGCACCTGAACAGTAGGATCCCCCCGCCCTGCACGCAAACGAACAGCGAGAAATGGACGCACTTTTTTTCGAGCGGTTCGCGGCGTCAGTTGACGTCGCCCGTGGTCAGGAACTCGTGCTGCACGCGGGCTGTCGCGGTTCGACCGCCCGCGCCGACGAACGTGACCTTCCCCGGCGCGAAGACGGCTTCGGCGACGCGGCCGAACGTGCGGGGGACCTTCACGACGCCTTGGATGACCCGTACGGCCGTTGTCCGCTTCGGCGACAGGCGAATCGCTGTCGGAACGCCCGACCGGGTCAGGACGTTCGGGCGCACCGACGCGGCCAGGCCGTCGGCGAAGTGCGCGCAGACGTCCTCCACGCCCAGGCAGCAGTTCCGCCCGTTCCACGGCGCACCGTGACGGCCGCGGTTGGAAATCCAGAGGACCGTCGCGGGAAGGACCTTCGGGTCCTTCAGCACGAACCACAGATACCCCTCGACCGTGTTCGTCGCCGCCGTCCAGGCCGGGTCGCGGGAGGCCTTGTTGACCACGGCGAGGATGTCCGTGAAGCCCGCCCGCGTCGGGAAGCTCGAGCAGTCGCCCGCAGGGGTGTCCTTCCAGATCAGCGGCACGCGCGACAGGTCTCGGAAGCGCCGGTCCGGCGCGAGCGCGTAGTACTCGCCGCCTTCGGGCAGGCCCGGGGGGGCGGGGTTGGTCCGCCCAAAACGGATCGGGCTCGTCGCCAGCAGGACGCTCTCGGGCTTGTCGGGCATCGCGAGGATGGCATGGTGCCCCAGCGGCATGGGACCGGAGTAGCCCGCCAGCTCGTGCTGGATGTAGACAGCGTTCTGCCCGTCGACGAGTGAGAGGCGTTTGGTGACAGTCCCCGGTCGGACCTTCGTCCGCATCGACAGTGTCAGGCTGCTGACGCCGCCGGCCCGCGTCGTCGAAACGTGCCGCCATCGCAGGCAGGCGGGCTCGCCGTGGACGATGTGCTGCTCGCCGCGCCAGGCGTCGAGGTTCGCGCCGAACGGCATGCAGAAGAAGTCGCCCCGCAGCGGGCGGAGGATCTCGGCGTCGATCCTGCCGCCCTCGCCCTGCCACGGGCTGATGTAGTACGGGCGGATCTTGCGGGCGCGGCGGTCGAACGTCACCGGGGCCATGTGCCCCCCGAGCCGCGTGACGGCCAACTCCACGTCGCGGCTGCGGAGAATCCAGGACGACTGGTGTGCGACGGTCTTGACGATCGGCTTCATGGGTGTGTCTCCTGCACGAAGGGGTCGCCCATACGAATACCACCGGCGACGCTGCGTGTAAAGACGGGGGTCGACGACGCACGCCCAAGCTTCGCTTGAGCGTGGCACCCACGGTGTTCTCTGTAGTAGCGACCGGGGGCTGACATCCGGTATCCTACAGGGACCAACACACATCCGAAGGAGCCCATCATGAAGCGGACTGCAGGCATCATCGTGGCGGGGCTGGCGATTCTCTCCTTGGCCGTTCCCGTCCTTCGGGCGGGGCAGGCGCAGGACATCCTCGACGCCACCGGCGTCCAGGGCGGCTTGGTCGTTCACGTCGGGTGCGGAGACGGGAGAGGCACGGCAGCGTTGCGGGTCAACGACAGCTACCTCGTCCACGGTCTCGACACCGACGCGAAGAAGGTCGCCGCCGCCCGCGAACACATCAAGTCGCTGGGGCTGTACGGCCCCGTCGCGGTCGACACGTTCGACGGCAAGCAGTTGCCCTACACAGACAATCTCGTGAATCTCGTCGTGTGGGAGGCCCCGGATGCGGCGCCCATGCCCGAGGTGATGCGCGTGCTGGCGCCCCACGGCGTGGCGTATGTCCGCCGCAACGGCGCGTGGACGAAGACGGTCAAGCCCCGCCCGAAGGAAATGGACGAGTGGACGCACTACCTTCACGACCCGAGCAACAACGCCGTCGCGCACGACAGCCTGATCGAGCCGCCTTCGCGCTACCAGTGGGTCGGCGGCGAGCGCTATTCGCGCCAGCACGATCACATGTCCAGCGTCAGCGCGGTCGTATCGTCCGGCGGGCGCCTCTTCTACATCTTCGATGAGGCGCCGCGCGCGTCGATCCTCACGCCGCCGAAGTGGAAGATGATCGCCCGCGACGCGTTCAACGGGACCGTGCTGTGGAAGCGGGACATCGACGTGTGGCACACGCACCTGTGGCGCCTCAAGAGCGGCCCGCAGTTGCTCGCCCGGTGCCTGGTCGCCGTGGGCGACCGTGTCTACGTGACGCTCGGGATCGAGGCGCCGGTGTCCGTGCTGGACGCCGCGACGGGCAAGACGCTCCGCACCTTCGACGCCACCGCGGCGGCGGAGGAAATCCTCTGCTCGGACGGCCAGCTCGTCCTGTCCGTCGCCGCCAAGGGCCAGCCCCTGCGAAGCGACCCCCGCAAGCGCTACGGCAGTCTGACCGAGATGAACGACGACGTCTCCAACCCCCTGTGGACGCAGGCGCCGCGGACCGTGATGGTCGTGGACGCCGGGTCAGGCAAGGTGCTCTGGAAGAAGGAATCCCCCGTCGTCTCGCTGTCGCTGGCGGCCGACGACAAGCATGTCCTGTTCCATGACGGGCAGAAGATCCAGTGCCTCGACCGTCGCACGGGCCGGCCGATGTGGGCGTCCGAGCCGCTGCCGAAGAATGAGAAGATGCGCAGCAGCGGCGGCGCGACGCTGGTGATCTACGACGACGTGGTGCTGTACAGCGGGCAGGTCGACGCGAGCAAGCCCCAGGAGGAGAAGGTCAAGGGGAAGCCCAAAATGAGGACCAGGGTGAGGGACACGACGATGTTCGCCCTGTCGCTCAAGAGCGGCAAGACGCTGTGGAAGTCGCACCACCACCCGTGCGGACACATGGGAACACCGGACGACATCCTCGTGGCCGGCGGACTGGTCTGGAACGGTGCGGTGGCCCAGGGAAGTGACTCCGGCGTGATGACGGGGCGCGACCCCCGCACCGGGGACGTGAAGCGCGAGTTCCCGCCCAACGTGAAGACGCACTGGTTCCACCATCGCTGCTACCGCGCCAAGGCGACGGACAAGTACCTGCTCTTCTCGCGGACGGGCATCGAGTTCATCGACCACGCGACCAAGGACTGGACCTGCCACCACTGGGTCCGCGGCGCGTGTCACTACGGCATCATGCCCTGCAACGGGCTGGTGTACGCGCCGCAGCATCCGTGCGCCTGCTACATCGAGGCAAAACTCTTCGGCTTCACCGCCCTCGCCCCGCCCTCGAAGCACGGCGTCGTCCGCCGCGACATCCCCGACGCCGAGCGCCTGCAGAAAGGCCCCGCGTACGGAGAAATCGACAACCGACGATCGGCAATCGGCAATCCCAATGACTGGCCCACATTCCGACACGACGCAGCCCGAAGCGGCGGGACGAAGACGCCGGTTCAGCCGAACGGTCTGAAGCAATCCTGGCAGACCGAACTCGGCGGGAAGCTCACCAGCCCCGTCGTCGCGGAGGGCAAGCTGTTCGTCGCCTCCACAGACACGCACACCGTCCACGCCGTCGACGCGGGAACCGGCAAGGGCGTGTGGCGCTTCACGGCCGGGGGACGCATCGACTCGCCGCCCACGATCTGGCAAGGTCGCGCCCTGTTCGGCTCCGCCGACGGGCATGTCTACTGCCTCCGAGCCTCCGACGGGCAACTCGTCTGGCGCTACCGCGCCGCGCCGGAAGACCGGCGGATGGGCGCCTTCGAGCAGCTCGAATCGCTCTGGCCCGTCCACGGCAGCGTGCTCGTGCAGAATGACGAAGTCTACTGCGTCGCCGGACGATCGATGTTTCTCGACGGCGGCCTGCGACTGCTGCGTCTCGACCCGAAGACCGGGCGCAAGCTCTCCGAGACGATCCTGGACGACCGCGACCCGGCCACGAAGGAGAACCTGCAGGTCCACATCAAGGGCCTGAACATGCCCGTGGGGCTTCCCGACATCCTGGTCAGCGACGGCAAGTACATCTACATGCGGTCGCTGCCCTTCAGCCTGGACGGCAAGCGGAAGTTCGTGACGTACGTGGACGTGAAGCAGCAGCAGGGCGACGACGTGCACCTGTTCAGCCCGACGGGCTTGCTGGACGACACGCTGTGGCATCGCACGTACTGGGTGTACGGGCGCGCGTTCGCATCCGGAGCGGGCGGATACCATCAGGCCGGCCGCGTCGCACCGGCGGGACGCATCCTCGACTTCGATGACGACACCGTCTACGGGTACGGGCGGCTGTGGAAGTACTACCGCTGGACCACGCCGCTGGAGTTTCACCTCTTCGCCACAGACAAGAAGCCGGAGATTGTCCGGGCGGGCACGGAACGCAAGCCGATCAAGAAAGGCGGCAAGCGAACGGGCAAGTCCCGGGAGATTCCGGTGACGCGGTTCGTGCATTCGTGGTCCGACGACCTGTCCGTGCAGGCCACCTCCATGGTGCTGGCGGGCGAGGCGCTGTTCGTCGCGGGCCCGCCCGACGTGTCGGACGAAGAGGCCGCCGTCAAGGGGCTCAACGATCCTGCGACGCAGAAGAAGCTCGCCGAGCAGTCGGCCGCCTTCGAGGGCAAGCGCGGCGCGTTGCTGGTGGCCGTCTCTCCGAGCGACGGGAAAAAGCTCGCCGCCTACCGGCTGGACTCCATGCCCCGGTTCGACGGCCTGATCGCCGCCAACGGGAAGCTCTACATCGTCACCGCAGACGGCAAGGTGCTCTGCCTCGCTGCCAAAGGCGGTAAGCCGCTCCCGAAGGCCCCGGACGTCGTCGTCACCGCTCGCCCCGAGGAGAATCCCTTCAAGAAGACGCCGTAGCAGGACGTCTGCAGTCGGAGCTGTGTCAACCGCAGATGCGCTGCGCCTTCCGTCCGGAAGAACTCAGAAGTTCCTTGAAATTAGTTCGGCCACGAACTATTATTCCCGTGACATGAGCGGACAAGGGAACACAGCGGGAATCGTGGGACAGATCGCCAGGATCCGCGAGCAGGCGAATCTGCTGATCGAGCAGGAACTCCAAGCCGCCGGCGTGGTGGGCATCGTACCCGCGCACGGGTCGGTGCTGCAGTTCCTCCTGCGGCAGGATGAGCCGGTGCCCATCAAGGCCGTCGTCGAGGCCGTTGGGCGCGTCAAGTCCACCGTCACCGGGATGGTCAATACGCTGGAGCGACACGGGTACGTTCGCAAGTCCCCCAGCGACCGGGACGGGCGGGTTACGTACGTCGAACTGACCGGCAAGGGGCGGGCGCTGCGAGCGGACTTCGATCGCATATCCCGCAAACTCATGCGCAAGGTCTACGGAACGATGCCCGCATCCGACCGTCTGCGCCTGGTTCAGTTGCTGACGGCGGTTGAAACGAATCTGCGGGCAGAGTGATTGTAACGAACGGGTTCGACTGCGAACCACATGCCGGGCTACTGCCTAGCACAAGGAGACAGGAAGATGACAACGAGAAGAGACCTCCGAGCGAGCCAAGCCCTTCTGGTGGTCGTGACCGCCGCATGTCTGCTTGCGACTCCTCTGTGGGCCGAGGACTCGCCCGCCACCAAGCGTCTCAAAGCCCGTACGGCCGAGTTCCGTCAAGGGGTCATCAAGGTGACCGACGGCGTGTACACGGCCATTGGCTATTCGGTGTCTTCGGTCTCGATGATCGTCGGCTCCGACGGCGTGGTCATTGTCGACACCGGCATGGACGCGGTCTCGGCCAAGGCCGTGCTGGCCGACTTCCGCAAGATCACCGATAAGCCGATCCGGGCCGTGATCATCACCCACGGGCACGGCGACCACATCGGCGGACTGCCCGTATTCACCGCCGAGGGCAAGCCACAGGTCTGGGCGCGGGCCAACTTCGGGGACGAGTCTCACGCCTTCCATACCGCCGGGATGACGATCCAGAAGGTCCGCGGCGCGCGCCAGGGCGGCTTCCTGCTCCCGCCGGCCAAGCGGATCAACAACGGCGTGGCCAAGGCGTACTGGCCTCAGCGCGGTGGGGGGATATTCGATGCCAAGGCCGGCGTGAAACCAACCCACACGGTTGACCGGACGCGGAAGCGGATCCGCGTCGCCGGGGTGGAGCTCGACCTCGTGCCCACCACCGGCGAAACCTATGATCACCTCTACGTCTGGTTTCCCGCCAAGCGGGTCGTGTTCTCCGGCGACAACTTCTACAAGTCCTGGCCGAACCTGTACCCCATCCGCGGCGCGCCGTACCGCGATGTCCTGGCCTGGGCCGACGTCAACGACCAGATGCTCAAAGAAGGCCCGAACTTCCTCGTCGGCGGGCACACGCGCCCGATTCTGGGCAGGGCCAAGGTCACCGAGGCCCTAACGAACTACCGCGACGCGATCCGCTTCGTCTTCCACAAGACGATCGAAGGGATGAACAAAGGGATGACGCCCGACGAACTGGTGGACTACGTCAAGCTGCCAAAGCGGTTCGCGGACAATGATCACCTAGGCGAGTACTACGGCAACGTCGAGTGGGCCGTGCGGTCGATCTTCGCCGGCCACTTGGGCTGGTTCGACGGCAATGCGACGAACCTGTTCTCCCTGCCGCCGAAAGCCCGTGCAGAGCGTATGGCCAGGTTGGCCGGTGGGAAGGACAAGCTGCTGCAGCGCGCCCAGGAGGCCTTGGCCGGGGGGGACCACCAATGGACGGCCGAGCTGGCGGACCATCTGATCGCGCTGGACCCCAAGGCTCCCGGGCCGAAGGAGATCAAGGCCGACGCCCTGACCGCCCTGGCCGAACCGCTCCTGACCGCGACCGGGCGCAACTACTACCTCACCGTCGCCCAGGAGCTGCGCGCCGAAGCAGCCGAGTGTAAGAGCCCGGTCTCTGGAAGGTGACGTGTCAGGTCGTCGCGGCGGCCAGGGCGGTCAGATGCTTGCGGCCTTCCTTGCTGCTCGGGGCGCGGATGATGTCCCACGTCATCTCGGGACCGCAGGCAATGCAGTAGTAGTTGCGCCGGACGCTGCGGGCGATGAAGCTGTACCCGCAGTCGCTGCAGCGGTGCAGGTACAGGTACCGACGTCGGCGGCGCTTGAGATGGGCGGTGGGCAGCTTGTGCGTCGCGGCGGCCGACAGTCGCACGGCCGCCATCAGCGTCCGGAAGTGCCTCCCGTGCGACGCTACCCGCCCGTACCGTTCGTGGACGACAAGATGCGCGAGTTCGTGCACGAGCGTCGGCACGAGTTCGGCCGGGTGGTCGTGGAGCAGTCGGGGGTTCAGCTCGACGCGAAGGTCATCCAGCACCGCCCGCCCCAGCGTGGTCCGCAATCGCCCGTTGTACCCCACCCGCACGCGGGCGGTAAGCTCCGAACACTCCCACGCCTCCCCCGCCCGGGCCGCAATCGCCAGCAACACCCCCCGCCCCGGCAAAGGCCTGTCCGGCGTCCATAGATCGTCAACTGTGAACGTCATTCTCGCACCCCACACCAGCTCCACCCGATCTCTCCAGTGTGCGGAATCACTGCTCACCAAGATCGAACAGTGTTGGGGCGGCCGTCTGGGCTGCTTTGGGGTAGTAGTCCCCTATCACAACCCACGTGCTATGACCGAGAACGGTCCCGACATAGAAATAGGTGTCCCTGCCAGGCCCGCACAGTTCGTTGAGAAACTTGTATCTCACACTCTCCGCCGCTGCACGTGAAGACTTCCCTCCCCTGACCTCCCTCCAGTAGAGTGCGCCGACCTCCCAGTCTTCGATCATCATGCGATGCTTCCCCCTGCAACGCGGGTCATTGCAGGCAAAGCGGTAGTAGAACTTCCATGGAACCTTGAGCGGCGGCTGTCTGGTTCGCTTCCTTGTTTCCCACAGACGTGCTTGCTTGAGAGCTTCCAGGAACTTCGGCTTCCATTCGGCGTCGTCTCTTCGAATCTCCAAGTCCATCACCTCCCGGGGCCTGAAGATGCCAAGGGAGGTATCGTCCGCCTTCTGACGGTCCCACAGTTCCTCCATCGACTGTGAAACCAGCGGCATGACGTACTTGCTTCGTTCCTGCCAGTTGTGCGCAGTGGGGAGCGTGCCGCTGACGACCTCAAGCGATTCGCAATTCGGTCGCGAGCTCTCTTTCCGACGATCCCGGCCCTTGTGTCTCTCCGCATCGACCTCAATCCACTGATACTTCGTGTATTGCTGGGAGAAGGGCAGGTCCCGGAAGTTGATCGGATACAATCGGACAAACGATTGATCTTCGGCAACCCCCGCGGCGCAGACAAGTTCATCGTACTTGGCTGAGGGAATCGGGTAGGTCTTGATAGTGATCAGAACCCGCAGTCTCTCCATGGCGTCCCCCTTCTCACAGATGATCGATCGGAAGTCCTGTCTGGGTCGCAAGAGCCCCGGCGACGCGAGCCCGGTGACATCGACTGGCGTCCCGTTCCATGCACACAAGCACAGAAGGAATGTCAGCCATCATGTCGGCAAGCTGCCTGACAGTCGGTGAAGCCTTTGGGAGGATGTCGCATTCGTAGGAATCAAAGAGTCGTTCATAGTCCTGATCGGACTTCAACTCCCGCCGCTGGTCCGAGGGGATTCCGAGTTGCGGAAAATGCAGATATTCCAGCCCGAGTTCGCATGCAATGCTTGCCATCGAGGATTTGGCGAACCCGTATACACGGGAGACCGCGTTCTTCCGCACGTCAGCGATCCGCTGGACACCAACCTTCAGCAACCGGGCGAAGAAACCGTCCACGCTTCGCCCTTCATACCCCAATGTATATACCTTGTTCTCCGCGATGAGTCGCGCCGCCGTATCCCGCCCCGGCATGTCCTCCCCCTCAGCCTGGGCTGCATATGCCGGGAACTCGGAGAGCACCTTCTCGACGAGCCCTGCAGTAGGCATATCTCTGTGGGCAATCAGTGCGTCCCCGATGCTCTCTCTGGCCCCAGAAGACAGCCTCTCAAACTCCTGTCTGGCTTGGGAGTACATGCCCCCGGGGAGAAGGTACGTTTCACGACTCCCGCCCTCGGTCACATAACCATCTCCGACCAAGGCTTGGAGGTCTCGAGAGAGGACGAACGAGAAAGGCCCTCCGCGGTGAGGAACGAATTGGTACGACAAGAGCGGAGCCAAACTCCCGCCGCCAACACCCAAGAAGAACGCATATAGGTTGAGGCGAGCAAGCGACAGGGGCGGGCGTCCTTTCCCGTTCCCAAGTAAGATAAGTCCCAAGAGTGTCCGTCTGCGATTCAACATTCGGTTCGCCTTGATCCTGTCACAGAGCCTTTCCTTCGTAATCCTATCGTCCACGCAAGGCCAAGACCAACAAGGACTCCCGAACGCTCACCACTGTCCTTCGTCGAAGGGGTGGAAGCCGCCTTTGGGCTTGGGTTTGGGGAGGGTCTTGAGGACGGCGGCGGCGAAGGCGAGGTCCTGCGGCGTGGTGATCTTGACGTTCCGCGGGTCGCCCGGGACGACGCTCACTTCGTGTCCCGCCTGCTCGACGAGGGCGGCGTCGTCGGTGGCGCCCTCGCCGTTCTCGTAGGCGGCGCGGAGGATGTCCTTGCGGAACACCTGCGGCGTCTGGGCCTCCCACAGTCCGTCCCGTTCGGTGGTGAACTCGATCACGTCGCCCTCCCCGACCTTCTTGACCGTGCCGTGCACCGGGCAGGCGAGGATGGCGGCGCCCGTCTCGGCCGCCTTGTTGAACACCGCGTCCACCCAGTCCTGCGCCACGCACGGACGGACCGCGTCGTGCACCGCGACCAGGTCGGCCTCCTCCGAGACGGCCGCCAGCGCGTTCCGCACCGATTCGCTCCGCGTCGCGCCGCCGTTGACGATGTCGACGCTCAGAAACGCCAGGTTCGCCCCGAACCGCTCGACGAGGTCCTCGCGGTCGTCGGGCGAGATGACGAGCAGGATCTGGCAGACGTCGTCGCGCGACGTGAAGACCTCCAGCGTGCGCAGGAACACCGGCTCGCCGTGGAGGCGCTCGAAGACCTTGTTGCCCTTCGCTCCGAAGCGCTTGCCCTCCCCCGCCGCCGGGATCACCACCGCCACTTTCGCCATGAATCCGCCTCGCTTCCTGCGCCTGCTGCGCGTGAATCGTACCGGCGCACCCGCCGCGAAGCAACCCGCGGGGGCACGGCGGGGATTCACCTTTACACGCCGGGGGCGGAATCGCTATCATCCCGTTTTCCCCGGCCCGGCGAATTGCCCAGCGCGGTATCCCAATGGACGCGACCCGCACACAACCCGACGTGACCGCCTCCGCTGACCCAGCCTGCCCGGCCGGCTGTCCGCGCTGCGCCGAGACCGCCGAGGCCACGGCGGCCCCGACGGAGCTGGCGGGCTGGCGCCTCACGCTGTCGGCCGCGGGGACGTTTCTGCTCCCGCTGCTGCTGGCGATTGCCGGCGCCGCGGCGGCCCCGACGATATGGGCCCATTCCGCCGCTCAACTCGTCGGTGGCGTCGGCGGATTGCTGGTCGGGGTCGGCGGCGCTGTAGTCGTCGGGCGGCTTCTCGGACGGGGGGCGTGAACCAGACATGAAAGCATCGGCATTGGCAGAACTTCCGGGCAAGGGTTCCTTCGCCCGCGGCGTGCACCCCAAGGAGGGTAAGGCCCTCGCGGAAGGCGCCGCCATCGAAGTTCTGCCCGCCCCCGCCGAGGTGCGGATCGCCCTGCTGCAGCACACCGGCGCGCCGTGCGCGTCGCTGGTCAAGCCCAAGCAGGAATTGGCGGCCGGCGAGAGGATCGGCAGCAGCGACGCGTTCATCTCCGCCCCCGTGCACACGCCCATCGCCGGGACGGTCGCGATGGCGACGGTCGCGACGCTGCCCAACGGACGCCACGTGTCGGTCGTGCCCGTCAAGGCCGCCGACGAGCAGCCCTCGCCCGAGCAGATTCTCGAAGACGTCTTCGGCGGCGACTGGCCGACGAGAGGTCTGGACGCCCACGACCCGGCCGCCATCGCGACGGCCGTCCATGATGCGGGCATCGTCGGGCTGGGCGGGGCGGCCTTCCCGACGTACGTGAAGCTCACCCGCAACGACGCCAAGCCCGTCGACACGCTGCTCGTCAACGGCTGCGAGTGCGAGCCCTACCTGACGGCCGACTACAGACTGATGCTCGAGCATCCGCGCCCGATCATCACGGGCGCGATCCTGGCTGCCCACGCCGCCGGGGCGACGCAGATCGTCATCGCGGTGGAAGACAACAAGCCCGCCGCGGCCGACGCACTGGCCGACGCGGCGGCCGCGACGGACGTGCAGGTCGCCGTCGTCCACACGCAGTATCCGATGGGCGGCGAGCGGTCGGTCATTCCCGCCGTGCTGGCCCGCGAAGTGCCCACCGGCGGGCTGCCGCTGGACGTCGGCGTGGTGGTGGTCAACGTGGGAACGGCGGCCGCCGTCGCGCGGGCGGTGCTGCGGGGCAAGCCGCTGACGCATCGCGTGGTGACGCTGTCGGGGGCGGGCATCGCGAATCCGAAGAACCTGCTCGTGCCCGTGGGCGTGAGCTACGCCGAACTGATCGACTATTGCGGCGGCTTGACCGCCGACGCCGCCCGCGTCGTCGCGGGCGGGCCCATGATGGGCTTCACGCTGGGCGACTTCAGCGCCCCGGTGACCAAGGGCACGAGCGGGCTGACGGTCCTGACGCACGACGACGTCCGCCGGGCGGCGGAGACGCCCTGCGTGCGGTGCGGGCGGTGCGTGGACGTCTGCCCGCTGAACCTGGTCCCGCAGAAGCTGGCGCTGGCGGCCAAGCACAAGGACTGGGACCTCGCGAAGCGATACCACCTGCCGGCCTGCTGCGAGTGCGGGTGCTGTGCGTACGTGTGCCCCGCGAGCATCCCGCTGGTGCAGTTGATGCGGGCAGGCAAGGCGGAGATGCCCAGGGAGTAGGGACCAAGGGACTAAGGGACCGAGGGACCAAGGGAACAGCAAGGACGAATGACAGAGACGGAAGGACAGGTTGAGGTGGCCGAGGCGCCGGCGCCGGTGATTCACGTGGCGCCGTCGCCGCACGTGGCGAGCGGGGCGCTGACGTCGCGCTCGATGATGCTCGACGTGCTGCTCGCGCTGACGCCGGCCGTCGCGATGTCGATCTACGTCTTCCAACTCTACGCGGTCAAGCAACTGATCCTCTGCGTGGGCGGCTGCGTGGGGGCCGAAGCGCTGCTTACCATGATGCGCCGTCGCTGCCCGCTGGGGGCGGTGAGCGACCTGTCCGCCCTCGTGACGGGCGTGATCCTGGCGATGTGCCTGCCCGCAGCGGCGCCGTGGTACGTGGGCCCGGTCGCCGCCGTGGCGGCCGTCGGGCTGGGCAAGGCGATCTTCGGGGGGCTGGGGCAGAACATCTTCAACCCCGCGATGGTCGGGCGGGCCTT
>CAZEJA010000019.1:0-15852 GCA_964512215.1 uncultured Planctomycetaceae bacterium | reverse complement strand
GACGCCAAACTGAAGCGCCTCCCGACGAAGCGCGAGAGCGACCTCGGCGAGCTGGACATGGGCGCCAATCACCTGGTCGCCACGGGCGGGTTCCTGGACGACACGGGCTTCGATCGCCTGTACTGGATGTACAGCCATCGCTGGCCGGGCTTCTACTTCTCGCAGCAGTCCCCCAAAGCCGGGCAGCTCATCGTCTTCGACGAGACCACGACGTACGCGGTGAAGCACTTCTACCGGCGCATCATGTGGAGCCCCGTGTTCTACCCGGGCGAGCAGGGCGGGCTCCTGTTCGCCGACGACAACGACAATCAGCCGACGTTCCTGAGCAAAGACACCAAGCTCCTCGAGTGGCTGCCGAAAGGGGCGGCCACCGACAAGCACCGCCGCGGCGGGCGCGGCGTGGAGAAGGGCACCGGCTACATTCGCGTCAAGCCCGCCAGATGGCAGGAGATGATCCCGCTCCGCGCGAGGGCGATGGTGCTGGCGGACAAGCATCTGTTTATCGCGGGCCCGCCCGACGTGGTCCCGCAGGACGATCCGCTGGCGGCTTTCGAAGGGCGCAAGGGCGCCGTGCTGTGGGTCGCCGACGCCGAAAGCGGACGCAAGCTCGCGGAGTACAAGCTCGACCGCCCCGTCGCCTTCGACGGCATGATCGCGGGGGGCGGAAAGCTCTACCTGACCACCGAAGACGGGCGACTGATCTGCATGGCGGGCAAGTGAACGCCCGACCACAGAGACCTGCCTACCGGCAGGCAGGCACAGAGAACGCAGAGAGAAGCAGGAGAAGATGAAATGAACGGCATGAACCGCCGCGACTTCCTGAGAACGATCTCCGCCGGGGCTGCGGGATTGGGAGCGTCCGGCCTGCTCGGCGCCGCCCGCCCGGCAGCGAAGCGCCCCAACATCGTCTTCATCTTCACCGACGACCACGCCCCGCACGCGATCGGCGCATACGGCGGATGGCTGAAGGACGTTGCCCCCACGCCCACCATCGACAAGCTGGCGAGCGAAGGTATGCTGTTCGTCAACAGCTTCTGCGCGAATTCGATCTGCGGGCCCAGCCGGGCGACCATCCAGACGGGCAAGCACAGCCACCTCAACGGGTTCCTGCGGAACGGCAACACGTTTGACGGCGGACAGCAGACGTTCCCCAAGCTGCTGCGCAAGGCGGGCTACCAGACGGCCATCGTGGGCAAGTGGCACCTCAAGACCAGTCCGCAGGGCTACGACTACTGGGAGGTCCTGCCCGGTCAGGGCGACTACTACAACCCCGCCTTCCTCACCCCCGGCGGCCGAAAGCAGTACACGGGCTACGTCACCGACATCGTCACCGACCTGACGCTCAAGTGGCTCAAGAACAAGCGCGACCCGGACAAGCCCTTCATGCTGATGACGCAACAGAAGGCCCCCCACCGCAACTGGATGCCGCCGCTGCGACACTTGAACCTGTTCGACGACGTGCAGATGCCCGAGCCGCCCACGCTGTTCGACAAGTACGAGGACAACGCCAGCCCCGCCGTCAACAGCCAACTCGGCATCGACGAGGACATGCACCCGGTCTTCGACCTGTTCCTCGAACCACCGCCGGGATTCGACCCGAAGAAGGAGAGAGGCGACAAGTCGGCCTTCCGCAATCGCGAGCGGATGACCCCCGAGCAGCGGGCCAAGTGGGACGCGGGCTACGCCGCCAAGAACCGGGCGTTCCGAGAGGCGAAGCTGACGGGCAAGGCCCTGGTCCGCTGGAAGTACCAGCGATACATCAAGAACTACCTCCGCTGCATCAAGGCCGTCGACGAGAACGTCGCCCGGCTGCTGAAGTACCTCGACGAGTCCGGACTGGCGGACAACACGATCGTCATCTACTGCTCGGACCAGGGCTTCTACCTGGGCGACCACGGGTGGTACGACAAGCGGTGGATGTACGAGGAATCGCTGAAGATGCCGCTGATCGTGAAGTGGCCGGGCGTGACGAAGCCCGGTTCGCGGAACGAAGACCTCGTGCAGAACCTCGACTTCGCCGAGACGTTCCTCGACATCGCCGGCGCGCCCGTGCCGGCCGACATGCAGGGGCGGTCGCTCGTGCCGCTGCTGCGGGGCAAGCGCCCCGCCGACTGGCGGAAGTCGATCTACTATCACTACCACGAGCACCTCGGCCACGGCGTGGCGAGGCATTACGGGATCCGCACGGAGAGGTACAAGCTGATCCGCTTCTACGTCAGCGACGAGTGGGAACTCTACGACCTCCAGAAGGACCCCGACGAACTGACCAACCTGTACGGCCGCCCCGAATGCGCGTCGATCGTCGCCGACCTCAAGAAGCAGCTCGAGAAGATGCGCATCGCCGCCAAGGACGACACCGATATCACCCCGAAACTCCAGGAGTGGAACGAGTACGTCAAGAGAAGGTCCGCGCAGAAGTAGCGCTACGATGCGGTCCGTTTAGCGGTCGACCGCAGGTCGGCCGGGACTACAGCCCCTCCACGCTCCACCCGTCGCGGTAGGTGCGGCGGAGGTACTGGTTGGCGGCGGGGAGGTTCGTGACCTTCATCGCGGCGGCGTCCCACTCCAGAACCTTGTCGGGGCAGCGGAGTCCGACCGTGCCGAGCAGGACGGTCTCCGTCAGTGGACCCGAGTAGTCGAAGCTGGTATCCGTCTTCGCCTTGCCCAGACAGGCGTCGATCCAGTGGAGATAGTGGTCGCGCGGCGGGAGCTTGGGGCGATCGTAACCCTTGAACTTGCTCTTGGGGAACAGTTGCGGCCCGCCGACGTGGGGCAGCAGCATCGTGCCCTCCTCGCCAATCAGCATCGAGCCCTGGGCAGGATACTTGAGCCCATCGATGTGCTTGCGCAGCTCGTCGGGCGGGTACTTGTATCCGTCCGACCACGTGAAGTCGATCGTCTTGCCAGCCGTCAGATCCGTGCCGCCGAACGTGTAGTGCAGGATCTGCCAGGTCGGCCAGGTCTCTTTGCGGCGCCCGGGCGTGTCGCGCCACTCCGGTTCCACCTCAGCGCGAATGCGGAGCGGTGACGTGAGCTTCAGAGCCTGATACGGCATGTCGTAGATGTGACAGCCCATGTCGCCCAACCACCCGACGCCGAAGTCCTGCCATCCGCGCCACCACGTCGGATGATAGACGCCTTTCTTGTAGGGGCGGACCGGCGCCGTCCCCAGCCACCCGTCCCAGTCCAGCATCTCCGGAACGGGATCCTCCCCGGTCGGGCGGGGGCCCGTCGGGCGGTAGCTCTTCGTGGGCTTGTTCGACCACAGGTAGACGCTCCGGACCTTGCCGATCGCCCCGTCGCGGACCATCTGCACCGCCATCCGGTGACCGATCGAGGAGTTGATCTGAATGCCCATCTGCGTGACCACGCCCGCCTTGGCGGCCGCCTCGGTGACACGCCGGGCTTCGTGGATGTCGTGCGTCAGCGGCTTCTGACAGTAGACGTGCTTGCCCTTGCGGATGGCCGACATCGTGATCGGCGCGTGCATGTGATCGGGCGTGGTGACGTTGATCGTGTCGATCCGGTCGCCTTCCTTGTCCAGCAGCTCGCGCCAGTCCTGGTAGCGGCGGGCGTTGGGGAACTTCTTGCCCGCGTCGGCCATGCGGGTGGTGTCGACGTCGCAGATCGCCGCGACCTCGACCTTCGGATGCGCCGCGATCAGCCGGATATCCGGCCACCCCTTGCCCCCCACGCCGATCGCCGCGTGCTGAATCTTGCCGTTGGCGGACTTGCCCAGAATGCTCCGCGCCGCACCGGCAACACACAGGCCCGCGCCGATGCCCTGCTTGAGAAACTCACGACGACCCGTCTGCTGACTCATCAGGCAACTCCTTCACCGGCCGAACACCCCGCCATCCGCCCCAACGATAATCCCTCCCGGAGACGTTGGCAAGGGGGCCAGGAAGCGGCAAGGAATCCGGCTGTTTCAAGACCTAACCTTGAAATAGCCCGCTTCTCTCTGCGTCCTCTGCGTCTCTGCGGCCCACCGTCTCAGCGCAGTTCGAAGATGGACTGCGTCTTGACGAGGGTGAGGTCTTCGGGGAAGGCGTGGTAGGCGAACACGTGCAGGGCGTAGGGGCTGGCAGCGTAGTCGATGAAGGTGAACGGCGTCAGCGGCGGGCGGGTCATCCACATGGGGAACGGGACGAACAACCCCCGGTCGGCGCCGCGCCGGGCGAGGTCGTGGTGCGTGCGGGAGTAGACGCGCGGGCTCATCGTCTCGACCTGGAAGTTCATCATGTAGTCGATCCCGCCCGTGCGCTTGTGCTCGTGGTCGCGCTCGCCGCGGAAAGGCAGTTCCAGCAGGCGCCCGCGCGTGGGCAGGAGACTATCCGTGTCCGCGACGACCTCCACCAGCGACGCGCGGTCCTGGTGCACGCTGATGACGTGCGCGCAGCCCGTCACCCAGATCCGCGCCTCGTAGCCGATCTGCACCACGTGATGGTCGCGGTGAATCTCGAACAGCTCCGGGTGCAGCGCGCGATCGAACAGGAGATACTTCAGCGTCGAGACTTCTTGCTTCTGGCCGATGCTCACGGGGGAATCACTCCTTCACGTCCGGCATCTATTATACCGCGGGGGAGCGTGGAAGCAAAACGGAGGCCAGCGGGTGCCACCTTCAAGCGCAATCCCGGCGAAGCCGGGATGGAGCTTGCGGGTGCCGAACGTTGTCGCTTCCGCACCCACAAGCTCCCTTGGGACCTTGAAGGTGGCACCCGTCGCTTGCTCAGACACGCCACATATCGGACAGGGACGTGGTCAAGGGGATCTCCGCCTGCCAGGCGGTGTCGCGGGCGATGGCGGACACGTCGGCCTGTACGCGGGGCGTGTCCTGGGCGCGGAGGCGGTCGGGGGCCTGGACGACCGGGGCGTCGACGCCGCTGATGCGCTGCAGCTCGTCGATGATGTCCTCGATGGATACATCCCGTCCGGAAGCGACGTTGTAGGCGGCGCCGGGGCGACCGCGCTGCAGCAGCGCGTCGAGGGCGGCCGCGACGTCGCGCACGTCGACGAAGTCGCGGCGCGTCGACGTATCGCCGGTCTCGATCTCGCGGGCGCGCCCGGCCTGGATGTCTTTGAGTTGTCGCACGAACGTCATCGGCACGAGCTGGTCGCCCTGACCGGGGCCGAGCATGTTGAACACGCGAGCGCGAATCACGGGCAGCCCCGAACGTTCGTGCATCTCGGCGGCAAGTTCATCCTGCCGGGCCTTGCTGACGGCGTAGGGTGTGACGGGGCGGAGCGGCTGGGCTTCGGTGACGGGCAGGTCGTCCTCGGCCAACGCCCCGTACATGGCCGCCGACCCGACCTGCACGATGCGCAGTTCCGCAAGCGAGGCTCCACGGAGAGCATCATACAAGTGCCGCGTCCCCTCGACGTTGACGGCCAGCAGGTCGTCCAGCTCCGGCGTGACGATCCGGGCCGCGAGGTGCAGCACCTGCGCGGGTCGGGATTCCTCCACGAGTTCCCGCACGGCCGCCGCGTCGCGCAGGTCCACCTGACGGTATTCATCCGCGGGAAGATCGTCCGGACGGGATAGTTCGCTGGTCGCCCAGAGTTCCACGTCCTCGCAGACCTGTCCCCAGTGACGGAGTACCCATCGCCCGAGGAATCCGGTGGCCCCGGTAACCAGCAGGCGCGAGGGCATCTCAGGCGCCCTTGTCCGGCGGCAGGAGGATGGGCCGCATCTGCTCGAACTCGGTGTTCGCCCGGTCGTAATCGTCCGGCCGCCCGATGTCCAGCCAGTACCCCTCCCACGGACAGGCCCGTACGTCGTGCCCCCCGGCGATGAGGTCGCGCATCAGGTGATCGAACCCGTACGCCGCGCCGTCCGGGACGAGTTCGAGGATGCGCTTGGAGAACGCGTAGACGCCCATGGAGACGTGGAAGTCCTCGACGGGCTTCTCGGTGAAGGACGTGATCCGTCCGTCAGCATCGCTGGTGAGCACGCCGAAATCGATGTTCACCTCGCGCCGGAACGTCGCGACCGTCGCGGTCGCGCCGCTGTCGACGTGCCGGCCGAACATCGCGCCGAAGTCCATGTCCGTCAGGATGTCGCCGTTGCTGACCAGGAAGTTCTCGGGCAGGTCCTCGATCAGCTTCAGCGGGCCGATCGTTCCGAGGGGCTCGTCCTCGATGGAGTAGTCGATCGTCAGCCCCCACTTCGCCCCGTCGCCGAAGTAGGCCATGATCAACTGGGCCTGGTGGCTGACCGCGACGGTCACGCGGTCGAACCCGTCCCGCGCGAGCTGGCGGATGACGATCTCCATGACGGCCATGTCGCCCACGGGAACGATGGGCTTGGGGATGGTCGTCGTGAAGGGCCGCAGCCGCGTCCCCTGCCCGCCTGCCAGGATCACTGCACGCATGTTCGCCTTCCTCGCCCTTCTCACACGGTGTACGCGTCGGGGCGGTACAGGTCCAGGTGCCCGCGGATGAACTCGACCGTTCGCCGGAGGCCTTCCTCAAGCGGCACGGCCGGCGCCCAGCCGGTCAGTTCCGTCGCCTGACTGGCATCCGCGATGAGCTTCATCACTTCGGACTGCTCGGGGCGCTTGCGGTCGTCGGTCGAAACGATCTCCGCATCGGGATCGATCATCTCGACGAGCATCCGCGCCAGCTCGCCGATGGCGATGGTCCTGCCGCTGCCGGTGTTGAGCGTCTTCCCGATGGCCGCGTCGCACTGCGCGACGGCGAGGAACGCCCGGGCTGTGTCCTCGACGTACGTCAGGTCGCGCTGCGGGTCGAGCGAGCCCAGTTGGACCGTCTTCCGCCCGGAGAGCAGTTGACTGATGATGGTGGGGATGACCGCCCGCGCCGACTGCCGGGGCCCGTAGGTATTGAACGGGCGGAGCGTGATCAGCGGCAGGTCGAAGCTGCGGTGGTAGCTCTCGACGAGCTTGTCGGCGCCGATCTTCGTGGCGCTGTAGGGCGATTGGCCCTGGAGGGGATGGGCCTCGTCGATGGGCTCCGTTACGGCCGTGCCGTAGACCTCGCTGGTCGACGTGTGGACCATTCGCGCCCCGCTCCGCCGGACGGCCTCCAGAACGTTCAGCGTGCCCTCCACGTTCGTGGCCACGTAGCTCCGCGGGGCGTGATAGCTGTAGGGAATGCCGATCAGCGCCGCGAGGTGAAACACGCACGCGCAGTCGGCGACGACCTCCGCAACGCAGCCGGCGTCCTGCACGTCACCCGCGACGACCTCGATCGCGTCGAGCTGCTCGCCCGGCAGGAAGCGCAGGTTGCCCCAGTCGCCGCGGCTGTTGTAGTGCACCAGTGCGCGGACGTCGGCGCCCGCCTCGACCAGCACGCCCGCGAGGTGGCTGCCAATGAACCCGCCCGCCCCGGTGACCAGAACCTTCTGTCCCGCTACATCCATACAATCCGCCTTTCGCGGGCATTCTACGGAATCGCGCAGGGGAGCTAAAGCTGGAAATCCCCGGCGGCAGTCAGGAGTTTGTGGCGATGGCCGCTTCCAGAGCGGCTTCGACCTCCTTGGCTACGCGGGGCCAGTGATAGTAATCCTCAACGGCCTTGCGACCATTGAGCCCCAGGCGTCTGCACAGCGTGCGGTCCTGCTCGAGCTCCCGGAGGCGGGCGGCGGCCTCTCTGGCCCCGCCACGGATCAGGAACCCGGCTTGCCGGTCCCCGACGGGGGCCCGCAGCCCGTCGCGGTCCCGCGCGACGATCGCCATTCCGGCGGCCATGCAGTCGAACAACTTCAGCGGCGACCCGTCGATCTGCCCGGCGGGTCCGTCCTCCCGGAACAGATGGAGCCCGACGTCCTGCACGTCCAGAGCCTTCCCAAGCCGCGCGTAAGGAAGCAGGCCGGCACAGTGAACATTCGGCGGCAGCGTGTCGGGCAGGTCCTCCGCTTCGCCGAAGACCGTGAACGTTACGTTGGCGCCCTCGTCATGCAGGATGCGCGCCATGTCCAGCACCCCGGCCCAGTCGTGCCACGGCGAGCGGACGCGTCCCAGCCAGGCCACGCGCAGGGGCTGGTCGCGCCCCGTCCCGCGCCGAGCGGGGCGGAACAGGTCAGGGTCGCTCCCGTTGGGGATGTGGAAGCATCGCTCGATGCCGATCTCCTCCCGCAGATACCGCACCACGCCGGGACAGACGCCGACGGCGGCGCCGACATGGCGGGCCAGACGCCGAAACCGTCGCTCCCGACGGGCGAGATCCCGGGGAGACATCCCGGACAGCAGCATTTCCTCCGGGCGCCCGTTCAGTTCCCAGACGACCGGCAGACGCCCCAGGGACAGCCTGCGGAGCCATGCGAACGTGGAGCGCATCGACCATCCCGCCCGGACGTAGAGCACGTCAATCGTGCGCAGGTAACTCCCCGTTCGCCACCAGCGGAACGGCGCCATCTGCGGATTGGCGTCGGCGCCCCGGAACGAGAACAGACGATGCCCCCGCTCACGGAGATGTCGGACAAGCTGGTGCCCGTGCACGGATCGCCCGGTGGTCGGCGGGTGCGTGCGAGAGTAGAGCATGCCGATGTTCACGGGCGCCTTTCGATGCAATCCGCGGGAGGCGGCATATCCAGCACACGCCCTCCCTGCTGCAAGGGCGCGGTCCCGTCCCGACAGGAGCCGTACAGGGGCATCAGCTTGTCGAACATCGCGTCGAATCCGAATCCCTGCTCAAGGGCCTCCCGGTCAATCGGGTGGGGAGTTCGCCCGGCGAGGACGTCCTGCAGAGCGTCCGCCAGCGCCCGGGCGGAGATGTCCGGGAGAAATCGGATTCCTCCGCAAATGTCGTCGATCTCGTGCAGGGCGGGCAGGTCGCTCGTGACGACGGGCAGGTCGCACGCCAGGGCCTCCAGTACGGCGTTGCACAGGCCTTCGTGCTCGGAGGGCAGGACGAAGACATCCGCCGACCGCAGCAGCCGGGACACGTCCGAGCGGAACCCCGCAAAATGCACGCGCTCGGCCAGACCGCTGCCCCGCACCCGCTGCTCGCACTCTTCGCGTCGCGACCCGTCGCCGACGAACAGCCAATGCACGTCGTCCCGCCCCGCGCGGTGCAGGGCGTCGGCGGCCTCGAGCATCACGTCATGGTTCTTGACCTTCCGGAACCGCCCCACGTGGATCACGAGCTTCGCATCGGGAGGGATGCCCCACTCGCTGCGTACCTCGGTGCGGTCGACGGGTGCGGCGTGGCCCGTTATGTGCACGCCGTTGTGGATGACGACCGCCCGGGGGTCGCTGCGCCAGTCTGCCCCGAGCGTCGAGGCCATCACCTGATCGGAGACGGCCACGATCGCCGTGGCGTGCCGCTCCAGCCACCGGCGGGTCATCCTGCAGTAGAAGCGCTTCCGCCATCGCCCCCCGCCCCGGTGCCGCGCGAGATTGTGCAGGTGCCCGATGCGACAGGGCACGCCCGCCCGGGCGGCCGCTCGGAGAACGAGCCCGTCGTGGAAGTAGTCGTGGGCCTCCACGACGTCCGGGCGAAGCCGCTCGATGATGCGCCCCACGCGGGACGCCATCACCGGCGGAATCCAGGAGGGGTCGATGCGGAGGATCTCCCCGCCGCAGGATTCGATCTCCGCAGCCAACGTCCCGACCCGACGGTGCGTCACCAGGAACGAGAAGCGGTATCGCTCGAGGTCCGGTCGCCGCAGCAGTTGGAGCAACTGGAGTTCCAGCCCGCCCACGTTGAGGGAGTTGACGACGTGCAGAATGTGTATCGGCTTGCGGATGGAAGTCCATCCTTCCCTGTCACCACCGACGCCGGGATGGCGGCGCCGAGAACTGGATTGTATCACCCTCCGGACAATTGTCCATCTCCCCGACGATCACCGGTGACCGCGAGAGTGCGAGGAATGATCAGGCTTCTCCTCGCCCTGCTTCCCGCCATCGCCGCCGATGGCGATCATGGACCGCGACTCGGCCTGCATCTTCAGCAGCTTCGCGTACAGCCCGCCTTCCCGGTCCATCAGTTCCTCGTGCGTCCCCTGCTCGACGATGCCGCCCTTGTCCATGATGATCAGGCGGTTCGCTCGCCGCAGCGTGGACAGGCGGTGAGCGATCGCGATGGTCGTGCGGTCCGCGATCAGACGGTCGAGCGCTTCCTGGATGAGCTTCTCGGTCTCCGTATCGACGCTGCTGGTGGCCTCGTCGAGAATCAGTACGCGCGGGTCGTTCAGGATCGCGCGGGCGATGCTGATCCGCTGGCGTTCGCCCCCGGAGAGCGTCTGCCCGCGCTCGCCGACGACCGTGTCGTACCCGTCGGGGAAGCCCACGATGAAGTCGTGCGCGTTGGCGGCCCGGGCGGCGGTGATGATCTCCTCCAGGCTCGCGGCGGGCTTGCCGTAGGCGATGTTCTCGCCCACCGTGCCGTGGAAGAGGAACGGTTCCTGCAGGACCACGCCGATGCTGGTCCGCAGCGTTTCCAGGTCGTAATCGCGCACGTCCACGCCGTCGATGCGGATGCGCCCGTCGGTGGTGTCGTAGAAGCGGCAGATGAGGTTGACCATCGTGGTCTTGCCCGCCCCCGACGGGCCCGCCAAGCCGATCATCTCGCCCGGGGCGATCTGCAGGTCCACGTTCTTCAACACGCGCCGGATGCCGTCGTAGCTGAACGAGACGTTGTCCAGTTCGATGTGCCCGCGCACGTCCGCGGCGCTGCCGGCGCCCGTCCGCGAGAAGATGGCCGGCTCGGTGTCGAGCACCTCGAAGATCCGCTGCGCGCTGGTCGCCGCCCGGTTGAACATCTGGTCCATGTGCGCGATGCGATGCACCGGGCGGTAGAACATGTGCAGGTAGCCGATGAAGGCCAGCAGCTTGCCGATCGTCATGGCGGGCTCCACGCCCGGCGCGGGCGGGTGGTAGAAGCTGTCGATCACCCACCAGCCCCCCACCAGCCAGACCAGCATGATTCCCATCTGCGTGCAGAACTGCATCAGCGGTCCGAACGTGGTGAACACGTGGATCAACCCCAGCGCCTCGCCGTACACCTGGTCGTTCCGGTTGCGGAAGCGGTCGATCTCGCGGTCTTCCTGGCTGAAGGCCTTGATCACGCGCACGCCGGGCAGGGCGCCGGCCACCACGGACGTCATCTGACTCCAGCGGTGGAACAGGCGCCGGAACATGCGGTGGAGCTTCTTGTGGAAGACGATCATCAGCCCCATCATCACCGGGATGGGCCCCAGGACGATGAAGGCCAGCTTCCAGTGCAGCAGAAACAGCGAGACGCCCACGCCCGCGATGGTCAGGATCGCGACGATCACTTCGATGAACGTGAAGGTCACGAAGTCCCACAGGCGTTCGGAGTCGGACGTGATGCGCGTCACGAGGCTGCCCGTCTGCTTGCGGGAGAAGAAGCTCAGCGAGAGCTTGTGCAGGTGGCGGTAGATGGCGTCGCGCAGGTCGCGGCTGACGTTGGAGCCCATTGTGGCCAGGATCCGCTGCTGGAGGGCCTGCCCGATCATCAGGAAGACGAACAGCCCGCCCATCACGCCCACGTAGAGGAAGAACAGGTCCGAGTCCGGCTCGCGGCCGGGGGCGGCGCCGAGGCCCCGGTCGACCAGCGGCTTGCGCAGCCAGGGCAGGATCAGCCCGATGCCCGTCGTGGCCAGCGCCAGCGTCGCGCCGGTGAGGGCGCGGGCCTTGTACGGCCGGACGAAGTCGAACATGCGGAACAGGATCTTCCGGCGGCTGGTGCAGGAGGGGCAGTACTCGCTCCAGGACGGAATCACGCGCCCGCATTTCTCGCAGCGGAGCTTCTTGTCCTCGGCGGAGGTGTCGTCCTCGGGGGCTTCGATCTCCTCGGCGCCCTTGATGCGCTTCTCCAGGCGCCGCTGCAACCGCCCGACGCCCCGGGCGTAGCGGAGCGTAAAGTGGAATTCGCCCGCGACGACCCCGCCGGACAGCAGGCGCAGCAGGTTGACGCCCAGGCCCTCGACGATTTCCGCCTCGTCGAGGTTGTCCGTGGTCAGCCATCCGCCCTGCCACTCGCCGTCGCGCCGCGTGAAATGTCCGACCCGCCCATCCGCCAGGACGAGGTGCCCTTCCACGTACATGCCGTTGTCGTCGAGGTCGAACTCCGCGGCGGCCAGGATGGACTCCTCGCCGACCTCCCGCACAATCCGCCGGCGGAGGTCCTCCGGCAGATGGTCGACGTGGCTGAGCGAGTTGTTCTCGGTGTCGGTCATACTTCCCATACCTGGAGCAGCGTGTGAAAGCGCGATTATACCGTCCCGGACGCACTTCGGCCAACAGTCGGGGCCTCGAACGCCCGATATACGGGGAGACCGCGCAGCGCGAAAACCCTTTACAGCCCCGCGGCGGCAGGGGAAACTGTCCGCCCCGCCGGGTCCGTCCGCCCGGGCGGAACGTCCTGTCAGAGAAGGAAGCGGAATGAAGATCATCAACGTCGTCGGGGCTCGCCCGAACTTCATGAAGATCGCGCCCCTGATGGAAGCCTACCAGGCGCACGACACGATCGACCCCCTGCTCGTCCACACGGGGCAGCACTACGACGAGCGGATGAGCGACCTGTTCTTCAACCAGCTCGGCATCCCCCAGCCGGACCTGAACCTCGAGGTCGGCTCGGCCAGTCACGCGGTCCAGACCGCGGAAATCATGAAGGCCTTCGAGCCGGTCGTGGTCGAGTACGCTCCCGACGTCGTGCTGGTCGTCGGCGACGTCAACAGCACCATCGCCTGCGGGCTGGTGGCCGTCAAGCTCGGGGTGAAGCTCGTGCACGTCGAGGCCGGCCTGCGCAGCGGCGACCGGGACATGCCCGAGGAGATCAACCGCGTCCTGACCGACACGATCAGCGACCTGCTGTTCTGCACGGAGCAGAGCGGCGTCGACAACCTCCGCGCCGAGGGCGTGGACGAGGGCAAGATCTTCCTGGTCGGTAACGTGATGATCGACACGCTGCTGAAGAATCGCGATAAGGCCGACGCGTCGGCGATTCTGGACGACCTCGGCCTCGAAGCGGGCGCGTACGCAGCCATGACGCTCCACCGCCCGAGCAACGTCGACGACCCCGTCGTGCTCGCCCGTCTGCTGGACGCCATCGAGGTCATCCAGCAGGACCTGCCGATCATCTTCCCCATCCATCCGCGCACGCGAAACAACCTGGCCGCCTCGGAACTGGGCGCCCGCGTTGAAGGAATGAAAGGCCTGCGCCTGATCGACCCGGCCGGCTATCTCGACTTCCTCAAACTCATGTCGTCGGCGAAGCTCGTGCTGACCGACTCGGGCGGCATCCAGGAGGAGACGACCATCCTCGGCGTGCCCTGCCTGACGCTGCGCGAGAACACCGAACGCCCCTCGACGGCCGAGATCGGCAGCAACCACATCGTGGGCACGGATACGGAGAAGATCCTGGCCGCCTACCGCGAGGTGGTTAGCGGCGGCGGGCGCGAGAGCCAGATCCCCCCCCTCTGGGACGGCCAAGCCGCCCAACGCATCGCCGCCATCCTCACCGAGAAGTTCTAGCGACTGGGCGGACGCTCCGGACGGTCTTTCCTTGTTTTTCCTTGACAGTAGACGTCTGGACGTCTACCGTGTTTCCATGAGTGAACTGCAGGTCAGGAATGCGCCGGGACGCGTACGCGATGCCATTCTGCAAGTACTGTCGCTGACTTCCATGCCCCTCTCGGTCAAGGAGATCGTGCACCGAGTCTGCCAGATCATCGGTCCAACGCCGACCTCGTCCATTCGCTCGTATCTTCGACTGAACACGCCCGAGGTCTTTGATCGAGAGACGCGAGGAGCCTACAGTGTCCGCAACGGCACGCTGTTCGGTGTCCCATGTGCCGTGGACCGGAGCAAGACGTGGCACGATCCGGTACGCATCGGGAAAGCCACGCTCGTACACGGCGACTGTTTCGACTGGATAGACAAGCGGGAGGTCAACAGCATCCACGCCGTCGTAACCGATCCTCCGTACGGCCTCCACGAGTACACGCCAGAGCAGCAGGCCAAGCTCCGTAATGGCAAAGGGGGCGTGTGGAGGATTCCACCCTCCTTTGACGGGCACATGAGATCTCCCTTGCCGAGATTTACCACGTTGACGCCCGGACAACTGGATGATCTCCGAACGTTCTTCTTTGTCTGGGGAAGGCTGCTTCTTCCGAAGTTGGTCCCCGGCGCTCATGTGATCGTGGCCTCCAATCCTCTCGTGTCGTATATCGTTTCCGGCGCGCTTGCCGAGGCCGGACTTGAGCGACGTGGTGAGGTGATTCGCCTTACGATGACGATGCGCGGCGGGGACCGCCCGAAAGCTGCACACAAGAAGTACCGGGAAGTCAGTGTCATGCCGCGGTCGATGTGGGAGCCCTGGGTTGTCTACCGCAAGCCCATCGAGGGACGGGTACAGGATAATCTCCGCATCTGGAAGACAGGTGGATTCCGCCGGCCCTGTGAGGAGAAGCCTTTCGGCGACGTCATCGCGTCGGGCCCGACGCGCAAGGCCGAGCGAAATCTGGCGCCACACCCCAGCCTGAAACCACAAGCATTCCTCCGGCAGCTGGTCCGAGCCGTTCTTCCCTTGGGGGAAGGAGCTGTTCTGGACCCCTTTGCCGGAGCGGGATCGACTCTTGCGGCTGCGGAGGCCGTGGGATATGCAAGCGTGGGCATTGAGAAGGACGACCACTTCTTCGGCATGGCGTGTACAGCGATCCCCAAGCTCGCGGACTATGCCCCGAGGGACAACGGGAACTCCTAAGCCTTATAGAGCCAATTCTCCCTCAACTTCTTGATGCCATCCCTGTGTAGCGTTGCAGTACGCGTGCCAAGTTCCCCGCGTTCGTTCCGCCGAAAGTCGTCCGTCGTGACATGGCCAAGGTAGACCTCAGTGAACGCCATAGGTCGGCGATCACAGGCAGGTTCTGACTTCGTGTCGACACCGTAGACGAAAACGCACATCCACTGTTCCCGCGCCCCATGCGTGTCCACCGCCCCACCGGCCTTTCTCGTCGTCTTGATCTCAATCCCTTCTGTACCAGCCTTGACCGCGTTATCGGGGTAGAGCCCCTGCACAAGCAGGTCCGGGTGTCCGTTGAAGAACGCGTTCTCCGTGAGGACGCGAGAGTGCTTGGCAAGGCTGGCTGTCACCATGTCGGACAAGACCCCGGACATGATAGCGGGGCGGAGCATATCGTCGAGCCGACGGAGCCCCTTCTTGGATAGAAGGGAATTCACATCGTGGAAGAAATCATAGACGTCCTGCATCGCCATCTGGACGTCTTCGAGCCTCAACTCATACGGCAGCACTGCGTCTGAGTTGAACTTCGTCACATCAACCGTGTTCCGGATGATTCCCATGGCCTCGGGGAAGGTAGCCACCCACTGGGGAGATGTCAACCCAGTGGTGTTCCTTCCGGCAGGATCTGCCGCTCGTGACGGGCCCGATCAGGTCGGGCCGATCTGCTTCATCGCCTTGGTGACGGCGTCGCGGACGCCTTTGTTGCGGTCGTTGAGCGTGTTCAGCAGCGGGTCGAACGCTCGCTTGTCGCCGATCTGCCCCAGCGCGACGGCCGAGACGCGCCGGACCTCCGCCTCCGAATCGTCCAGCAGCTTGATGAGCCCGGGCACGGCGCGACGGTCGCCGATGCGCCCCAGCACGCGGGCACAGTTGGCGCGAAGCGTCACGTTACTGTCCTGGAGGCCCTCGACCAGCGGCGCGACGGACGGCCCGTCGATCAGTCGCAGCGCCTCGCCCGCCGCGGCGACCACGGTCTCCGCGCCGTCTTTCAGCAGCGGCACGAGCGCCTTGGCGGTGTGAGGCTTGCCCATGCGCCCCAGCCCCGTCGCGGCTGCGGCGCGGACGCCGGCGTCCACATCCTGCAGCGCCGCGACCCGCGACGCGACGCCGCGGTCGTCCCCC
>CAZEJA010000018.1:3700-16150 GCA_964512215.1 uncultured Planctomycetaceae bacterium | reverse complement strand
GTTGATGAGCTTCTCGATCGCCTCGAGGTAGACGCGTTCGGTGATCGCGCAAAGCGACCAGCCGTGCCCGGTCGCTCCGGCCCGCGCGGTGCGCCCGATGCGGTGGACGTAGACTTCCGCCTCCTCGGGCATGTCGAAGTTGATCACGTGCGAGATGTCGTCGACGTCCAACCCGCGGGCGGCGATGTCGCTGGCGACGAGGATCTTCGTCCGCCCTTCCTTGAAGTTGGCCAGCGTCCGTTGGCGGTCCTTCTGCGACTTGTCGGAGTGCAGTGCCTCGGCGCTGACGCCCCCGTACTTCAGGTGCCGCGTCACGCGGTCCGCCCCGCGCTTCATTCGCGTGAACACCAGCGCCCGCGTGACGTTCTTGTCCCCCAGCAGGTGCTGCAGCAGCACCGTCTTGTCCTTCAGGTCGACAAAGTAGACCGCCTGCTCGACGTTCTCAGCCGCCGGGCGGTCGGGGGCGATCCGGATGTCGACGGCGTCGGTCAGGATCGAGTCGGCCAGGTGCTGAATGCTGTCGGGCATGGTGGCCGAGAACAGCAGCGACTGGCGCTGCTTCGGCACGGCGGCGATGATCCGCCGGATGTCGTCGATGAAGCCCATGTCCAGCATGCGATCGGCCTCGTCGAGCACGAGGATCTCGACGCGCCCCAGCTTGATGTAGCCCTGCCCCATCAAGTCGAGCAGTCGTCCGGGGGTGGCGACGAGCACGTCGACGCCGTGCTTGAGCGCCTGCGTCTGGCGCCGCTGGCGGACGCCGCCGTACACGACGGTATGGCGGAGCGGCAGATTCTGCCCGTACGTCTCGAAACTCTCGTGGATCTGTGCGGCCAGTTCGCGCGTGGGCGTCACCACCAGGGCGCGGATCGGATGGCGGCTCTTGGCGTGACGCTTCGGGCCCGTGTGCAGGCGCTGCAGGATCGGCAGCGCGAAGGCCGCCGTCTTGCCCGTGCCCGTCTGGGCGCAGCCCAGCATGTCGCGACCCGCCAACAGAGGCGGAATCGCCGCGATCTGGATCGGCGTGGGGTGGGTATATCCCTCACTCGATACAGCCCTGAGAAGCGGCTCGATGAGGTCAAAGTCCTCGAATTGCATGTGCCTGTCGAACTCCACTGAGAGTACCCCCCGCCCAACCCTCGCCGGGCAAGCACGTAGCCTAGTGCATTGGCGACTGGAAAACAACCCTCCCAACGTCGCACGAATCTCACCGCATCGCGTTGCTGATGACGACGCGGGCGACGTGGGTGACGGACTGGGCGTCGGCGACGATCACGAAGGGGCGGGCGAGTTCGATGCTCCCGTCGCGGGCGAGCTTGGCGGTTCGCACGTCCCGGGCGGGTTGGCCGACAGGGGCGGACAGGTCAACGGTCAGTTTGACGTTGGCATGCCCCGGCTTGTACGGGTCGGCCGGGCCTTGCGGGGCGATGCGGACGTCGAACACGGCGCCGACCGTGCGGTAGCCGACCGACCGGCTTTCCAGCCCCGTTTGCTCGTCACGAGTGACGGTGACGATGGGCTGGCGCGAGCCGACGCGGATGCGCTCGTCGACGCCCACGCGAACGTCCCGGTCGATCTGGTACAGGACGACGGAGTCGCCGTACTCACGCAACCGATTCTCGAACCCCAGCGGAGAGGCCGTCGCGCCCTCCAGGGCGCCGGCATCGATCGCGCGATCTTCCGACGCCACCTCGTACACGGTCACCTGGAAACGGGCTGAAGTGAAGTTCACCCCCGAGGCCGGCCGGGCGACTTCCTCCCGAATCGCCAGCTCGCGCAGATTCACGCGGCGGCAGCCCCCCGCCACCAGCAGCAAGGCAGCGCAGAGAGCGATTCGAACGTCAACGCGCGATCTCACAGCCCGTCGCTTCACTCGCGTTCTCCCAAGACATGACACGGGCACCAGAGTACCGGCCCGCCTGCGGACCTGCAAGGCGCGCGGAAGCGGGGCTCCGGGCGCCTGTGTCCGTCCTATAATGATGTGGAGGGACGGAAGGAGACACGTCATGACTCTCGCGCAGGAGATATCGGACTTCCAAGCCGGGTTCGTCTCGCAACTGCCGGCCGAGGCGCTGGCGACGTTCGCCGCCAAGACGGAGCAACTGGTCCGCTCGGGCATCGCCGAAGCGGCGATCGGTGCGGGCGATGAGATTCCCGGATTCTCACTGCCCGGCGCGACAGGACGGACGGTGTCCGGCGCCGTGCTGCTCGCGTCGGGGCCGCTGGTGATCAGCTTCTACCGCGGCAGTTGGTGCCCCTACTGCAATCTGGAACTGCACGCCCTGCAGCAGATCGCGCCGGAGATCACCGCCCTCGGCGCGCGACTGGTGGCCATCTCACCGAACCTGCCCGACACGTCGCTGACCTCGGTGGAGAAGCACGCCCTGACCTTCGAGGTGCTCAGCGACGTGGGCAACACCGTGGCGCGGCAGTTCGGGCTCGTCTTCACGCTGGACGAGGAGCTTCGGCCGCTGTACCGGGACTTCGGTATCGACCTGCCGGGCGAGAACGGCGACGACAGTTACGAACTGCCGATTCCGGCGACGTACGTGGTCCGACCCGACGGCATCGTCGCGGCCGCCTATGTCAACGCCGACTACACACGACGGATGGAGCCCGCCGACATCCTCGCCGCCCTGCGCGGACTGAACGGGTAGGCGGGTGGCATCTGTCCCGCAGACCGGATATCCTCTCAGCACCATGGACAGGACCAAAGCCTACTGCGTCGTCCTCGCCGTCTGCCTCTGCCTGCCGTGCTTGACCGCGCGAGCGGATGATGCCGCGGAGATCGCACGCCTCCGGGCGGAACTGGCGGATCGAACCAGGCGGATCGAGACGCTCGAGAAGAAGGTCGCCGAACTCACCGCGGCGATCGAGAAGCTCACGAAGGACGGGGCCGCGGGAAAGACAGCCAAGGCGCCTGCCGCCCCGGCTGCCCGGAAGCTCGTCCTCCGCGTGCAGCGCGACAAGTGGGGCGACGCCGGCGTCCGCGACATCCAGGCCGTTCTGCTGTCGACGGGCACGGAAATCTGGCGGTTCTTCCCCGACCGCACGCTCAAGCCCATCCGCATCGAGCACAGCGACAGCGGCCCGATCTCGCTGTTCCGGCGGGGCCCCGGGGGCGAGTACATCATCCGACTGGACGTGGAGGGCAGGCACTGGGCGCAGTTCGCCTACCAGTTCGCCCACGAGTTCTGTCACGTCCTGTGCAACTATTCCGCCAAGGCGCCCCGCAAGTACAAGTGGTTCGAGGAAAGCCTCTGCGAGATGGCCTCAGCGTTCGCGATGCGCCGCATGGCCGTCACGTGGAAGACGTCCCCGCCCTACCCCAACTGGAAGGGCTTCTCCGCCGCCCTGCAGAACTACGTCGACGACCTGCTGGCCAAGGCGGACAAGCTGCCCGCCAGGACCACGCTTGCCCAGTGGTACCGTCAGAACGCCGACGCGCTGGCCAAGAACCCCACGATACGGGACAAGAACAAGGTGGTCGCCTACCAGTTGCTGCCCCTCTTCGAGGCCGCCCCCCGGCATTGGCCGGCCGTCGGATACCTGAATCACGACGGCCCCGCGGCCGAGAGCTTCGCCGCCCACCTCGCCGCCTGGCGCGACCGCTGCCCCGACAAGCACAAGCCCTTCGTCGAACGCATCATCCAGCTCCTCACCCCGACGGCCGAGTCCGACCAGTAGACCCGGAAAAAGGGGACAGTCCCACACGACGGGACAGTCCCCATTTTCCTCGCTGCCCGTTCTCAGCGCCTTGTCTTTCGGTGGGAAATCCGTCTAATGGACAGGCGCGGGATCCTCCGCGGACCAGGTGCGACATGTCGGCGAATCTCACACCGGAATATGAACGGGCGGAGCGGCAGTACCGCCAGGCGTCCACCGACGCCGAGCGTCTCGACGCCCTGCGGGAGATGCTCCGGGCGATCCCGAAGCACAAGGGCACGGAGAAGATGCAGGCGGACCTGAAGCGCCGCATCAGTCAGCTCCGCAAAGCCGCCGCGAAGAAGGGCTCGTCCAAGGGCCCGGACCCGTTCCACGTGCCCCGCGGCGGCGCGGGGCAGGTCGTGCTGCTCGGGACGCCCAACGCGGGCAAGAGCAGCCTCGTCGCCGCGACGACCAACGCGTCGGTGAAGGTGGCGGCGTATCCGTTCACCACCGCCTTGCCCGCACCGGGGATGTGGGAGTTCGAGGACGTGCAGATCGAACTGGTCGACACGCCGCCCGTGACGGCCGGGCACGTGCCGCCCGGATTGTGGGGAACGATCCGCTCCGCGGACGTGCTCGCCCTCGTCGTCGACGCCGCGGCTGACCCGCTCGAGCAGATCGACATCGTCACCGACCTGCTGACCGGACGCGAGCTGGTCCTGCGGAGCGCCCCACGCACGGAACTCGACGCGACTGACCCCGCCCAGTACAGCGCCTTGCTGATCGCGACGAAGGCCGACCTCGCGGGCCCCGAGAACGTCGACGCCCTGTGCGAGCTATACGACGGTTCGCTGGACATCCTGCCGGTCAGCACGGAGACGGGCGAGGGGCTGGAGGCGCTGCGGGACCGCCTGTGGGAACTGCTCGCCGTCGTGCGGGTCTACACCAAGAAGCCCGGCAAGCAGGCCGACTTCGAGAAGCCGTTCACGCTGCCGCTCGGGGCCACCATCGACGACCTCGCCCGCCAGATCCATCGCGAACTGCCCGACAACATGAAGTACGCCCGCATCTGGGGCGCCGGCCGATTCGACGGCCAGCACGTCCACCACACCGAAGTCCTGCGGGACAAGGATGTGGTCGAGATCCACGAGTAGGGAAGAAGCTGTCAGCTGTCAGCTTTCAACTTTGAGCTTTCATCTCTCACCTGTCACCCCCCGATCGTCCGCACAATGATCCACACGCCCGCGGCGATGAGCAGCGCCGCGACGAGGGCGGCGGCGAGGATGGGCGGGCGCCGCCAGAGGGGGCGCGGCGCGACGGGCGGGAACGGGCGCGTGGGCTCGTCCGGGCCGGTGGTCTCTGTCGAGTGCCCCCCCGCCGAGGGCAGCCTGGCCGCGGCGGCGAGGCCTTCCTGTGTCGCAGCCGACAGGGCCGCCTGTCGGGCGGTGGGCTTGTCGGCCTGTTCGGGCTTCAGCACGTGGTCGGCCGCGTCGGGTACGACCGCCTGCAGGTCGGCCATCACCTCCGCGGCGGACTGGTAGCGGCGGTCGGGGTCCTTGGCCATCATGCGGTTCAGCACATCCTGCAGCCCGTCGGGCAGATCCGCGACGTGGTCCGCGAGTGTCGGAATGAACTGTTCGCGATGCGCGAGGATCGTCTGCATGGCCGTCTCGGCCTCGAAGGGCACGCGGTTGGTCAGCAGGCGGTACAGCGTGCAGCCCAGGCTGTAGATGTCCGCGCGGTGGTCGACGTCATGGGCGTTGACGGCCTGCTCGGGCGCGACGTACTGCACGGTGCCCATCATCTTCCCCGACGCCGTCGGTCGCTCGGGCGATTCGTCGCGGTCGTGGGAACTGGCCAGGCCCATGTCGAGGATCTTGACCGTCCCCGTCGCGTCGACCAGCAGGTTGCCGGGCTTGATGTCGCGATGGACCACGCCGTTGTCGTGCGCGTAGGCGAGCCCCCGGGCCGCCTGGAGAATGCAGTGGACCGCCTTGGCGACCGGTAGCGGGCCGCGACGCTGCAGCAGCGTCGACAGGTCCGGCCCGTCGACGTACTCCATCACCAGGTAGCATGCCCCCTCGTACGTGCCCGCGTCGTACGCGGTGACGATGTTCGGGTGCGTCAGCCGGGCGGCGACCTCCACTTCCCGCCCGAAGCGCCGGGCGAGGCGCTCGTTGGCCGTCGCCGACTGCGACAGGATCTTGATGGCGACGCGCCGGTTCATCAGGCGATGTCGCGCCTGGTAGACGTTCCCCATCCCCCCCGCGGCGATCGCCTCCAGGACCTCGTACTCGCCGATCACCAGCGGCTGGTCGCCGCCGGCCAGCAGCACCCCCGCTTGATACGGCGTGAGCATCTCGCGCCGGACGAACTCCTCGGCCAGCGCCTCGGCGTCGCCCCCGCCTGCGCAGGCGGCGGGGAACTCCCGCCCGATCGAATCGAGTTGGTCCGCCGACAGCAGGCCGCTGCGGGCGAGGCGTTCGACGAACTGTTCCACCGACGTCGACATGGAGGCTCCCGGAGTGGGCGTACGCTACCGCACCGTCGCGCCCGTTTCAAGCTCGCCCCCGTGCGATGGAACGCGGGGAATCGCCTGTCGCCCCTCCCGAGGGGGGCGTAGAATGATTTTCGGGTTTTTTTCTGAAAAAGGACATCGCGGTGACATGAGGTTGTCACTGCGGGGGCGGTATACAGAAGGGAGAATCATGAGCATCAGTCGAGTGTATCGAATCCTCCGATTAATCACGTTGTTGCAGAGCGGACAGAAGTTCACGGCTGCCGAGTTGGCCGAGGAACTTCAGGTGAGCCGCCGTACGGTGTTCCGGGACCTGAACATGCTGGAGATGGCGCACATCCCGTACTACTTCGACGAGAAGAGCGGCAGCTACCGCATCAGCGAGCACTTCTTCCTGCCCCCGGTGAACCTGACGCTGACCGAGGCGCTGGCCGTGCTCATGCTGACCGGGCGCCTGCGCGGCGGGGCGAATCTGCCGCTGATGAACCAGTCCGCCCGGGCGGCGATGAAGTTGGAAAGCGTCCTGCCCAAGAGCATCCGCGAGCACGTGGGCAGCATCATGGACCGCCTGAGCTTCCTGCTGGGCCCGACCAGCCGCCACGAAGGGCTGGATACGATGTTCGACGACCTCGCCGAGGCCGCCGTCGCCCGCACCGTCTGCCGCCTCGTCTACATCAGCTTCTACGAACGCAAGCAGGTCACGCTGCACGTCCATCCGCTGCGACTGGTCTTCCACGGGCGGGCGTGGTACCTGATCGCCTGGTCCGAGCGCGACGAGGCGCCCCGCACCTACAAGCTCGCCCGCATCCGCAAGCTCACCGTCACCAAGCGAACCTTCGACGAGCACACGGACGTGGATCTGGAAAACTACTTCGGGGACGCCTGGGGAATGATCCCCGAGGGCAAGCTGCACAAGGTGCATCTGCACTTCGAGCCGAAGGTGGCCGGCAACGTCGCGGAGGTCCGCTGGCACGCCAGCCAGCAGGTGGAATTCAACGACGACGGCTCGGCGGAGTTCCGCGTCACCGTCGACGGGCTGGGCGAGATCACCTGGTGGATCCTGGGCTACGGGGACCAGGTGGAGGTCGTCGCGCCGGTGCCGCTGCGGAAACGGGTCGCCGCCGTCGCGCGGGCCGTCGCCGCCAAGTACCGGAAGGAGGGACGCTGAGATGCGTGCGGTCATCCAACGCGTTCGATTGGCGTCCGTAGCCGTCGACGGCGAGACCGTCGGGCGGATCGAGCAAGGGCTGCTCGTCTACATCGGCGTCGCGACCACAGACGGGGCCGCCGACGCGGACTACCTCGCGGAAAAGGTCGCCAACCTGCGGATCTTCCCGGACAAGCAGGGCAAGATGAACCTGTCCGTTCAGGACGTTCGGGGGGGCGTCCTGGCGGTACCCAACTTCACGCTGCTGGCCGACGCCCGCAAAGGGCGCCGGCCGGCATTCGTGAAGGCCGCCCCCCCCGAACAGGCCGAACCCCTGCAGGAGGCCTTCGTCTCGGGCCTGCGGGACCGAGGCTGTCCGATCTCCCGGGGCGTGTTCGGCGCGCACATGCTCATCGACAGCCTCGCCGACGGGCCGGTGAACATCGTTCTGGATTCGCCGCCCCCCACGTGATTTGCCCGCGGCGCCCCGCCAGGGGGAGGCGGGGCCGTCGCGGGACTATGGATAGACACTGTGGACCTGTGAAAGGCCCGCTGGTGGGCACTGTCTCGACGTCGAGACCAGGCAAAGACCCCGATGCCTGTCCGCTCCACCAGCGGGCCGATTCTACGCGCCCCCTCTCCTCTGTTTCGCCACGCCCTTCCGCTACCTCCCGCCCTTGCGGGCGTGGTAGTGCGGGTCGGGGGTCCGGGATGTCCTCGGCACGCCCAGCCGGGCGTTGACTTCGGCAGCGAGATATCGTCGCGTGATTCCGCGCCGTCGCTCGCCCGTCCGCGCTCCTTTCGCGTTTCTTCCCGCACTGCATTCGCCCGCCCCGGATGTGAATCGTACGTTCCTGACAGATCGAAGTTCAAGTGCTGAGTCTACCGGCTGCGGGAGGTCCGTCGGCCGGGGAACCACGCCTTCGGAGGTGCGGACATGCGTATTCTAACAGCAGTGGCGATCGTAGTTGTTCTCTCTCTCGGTTCTCCCCTTCACGCGGATCTGCTCGTCGTGGGCGGCAACACGGACCACCCCATCGTGCCGGGCATGAGCCTGGACGACGTGCGCATGACGGTCGAATTGGAGGCGTCCGCCGGCGTGGCGACGGTGACCTTCACGAACGCCTCCATCGGCGGGGAGACCGGCGCCGTGTTCAAAGAGATCGTTCTGGACACGTACGACGACGACACGTCGACGGCGTTCCTGTGGAACCCCGTAGTCCTGACCGACACGAAGAAAGTCGGCTACACGGTAGGCGCGTCCAACGGCCTGCCGGGCTATCACGCCCAGACCACCGACCCGTTCCCGCTGATCGAGTTCCAGGCCAAGCCCTCGCCCGTCAAGAGGGGCCTCGGCGTGGGCGAGCAGTTGCAGGTGCAGTTCAGCACGAACCTGGCGGATGGATCGAACATCGACGACTTCCTGGCGGCCTTCGGCGGCGGCAGCGACACGGCGGCGTTCGTCGCCGGCTTCCACGCGATCAGCGCCGACGTCGTCAACGGGCAGAGCCTGAGCGGGATGACCGAGGTCCCCGAGCCCGGCGCGCTGGCGCTGCTCGCCATCGGCGGGTCCCTGTCCCTGGTTCGTCGCAGACGCCGGACGGCGGTCGCCTGAGCAAACAACCAGTCGTGACCCAACGAGTTTGGGTGTGGCGCGGCGCCTGGGAGGGACGCCGCGCCTTTTTTTTGCGCCGGTTGCGTCCTGCTCACCGAGGCTGCGCCAGGGAGCGGTCTCCTCGAACGGATCGAGGGGAAATGTCCAAGCACCAATGCCCAATGTCCCAATGAATGACGAATGACGAATACTGTGGTACGATGCTCCCCGCCCCGGCGGAGTCGGGCAGACAGGAGCAGGACATGAGCGTGATGAATCGACGTGAATTCCTTGGTGCGGCGGGGATGGCGGCGGTGCTGCCGAGGGTGGCTCGCGGCAGCGCAGCCCCGAAGCGGCGGCCGAACGTGCTGTACATCATGACCGACCAGCAGCACTGGGGCATGATGAGTTGCACGGGCAACAGGTATCTCCGCACCCCCGCGATGGACAGCCTGATGAAGACCGGCATGCGGTTCGAGCTGGCCTATTGCGCCAACCCCGTGTCGCTGCCGTCGCGCTACGCCATGATGTCCGGGCGCATGCCCAGTCACGTCAACGTCAAGGCCAACCAGTGCGGACGAAATGCGACCGTCACACAGGCATCGCTGCAGCAGTCGATGGGCTGGCTCTTCCGCCGGGCCGGCTACGAGACCGCCTACGGGGGCAAGACGCACCTGCCCAAGGGCATGAGCCCCGAGTCCATGGGCTTCGACTTCATCTGCAAGGACCAGCGCGACAGGCTGGCCGACGACTGCGCCGCATTCCTGAAACGCAAACACAGCAAGCCGTTCCTGCTCGTCGTATCGCTCATCAACCCGCACGACATCTGCTACATGGCGATCAAGAACATGGACATGGGTTCCAAGGGCAAACCCCCGCCGCTGGAGGTCGCCCTGCGCATGCCCAAGGGCGTGTCGCGCGAGGAGTTCTACACCAAGCATTGCCCGCCGCTGCCGGCGAACTTTGAACCCCAGCCGCAGGAGCCCGAGATCGTCGAGACGGGGCTGTTCAAACGGACCTTCAAGAAGAAGGCGCGGGACAACTGGCCGGCCGAACAGTGGCGGGCCCACCGCTGGGCGTACTGCCGCCTGACGGAGAAGGTCGATTCGCAGGTCGCCGTCGTCCTGCGGGCCCTGCGGGAAGCGGGCCTCGCCGACGACACGCTCGTGATTTTCTCCAGCGACCACGGCGACATGGACTCCGCCCATCGCCTCGAGCACAAGACGATGCTCTACGACGAAGCCGCCCGCGTGCCGCTGATCGTCAGCTATCCCGGGCGGACGAAGGCCGGGCTCGTCGACCGCGAGCATCTCGTCTCCAGCGGGCTCGACCTGCTGCCGACCATGTGCGACTTCGCGGGGATCGATCCGCCGCCGGGCCTGCCCGGACGCAGCGTCCGCGCGCTGGCTGAGGGACGAAGCGTCAAGGACTGGCGCGATCAGGTTGTCGTTGAGGGCGAGTTCGGGCGTATGGTCCGCACCGCCCGGTACAAGTACAGCATCTACCAGTCCGGGCGCCACCGCGAGCAGCTCATCGACATGCAGGCCGACCCCGGCGAGATGACCAACCTCGCCGGTAAGAAGCAACTCGCCACCGTCCTCACCGACCACCGCCGCCGCCTCGCCAAATGGGTCAAGGCTGTCGACGACCGCATCGGCGCGGAGTACATCATCTCCTGACCGAACCTTCCTGCACGTCTGACATGGCCTTCCACCTTGACGGGTGCGGGCAGGGAAGCATAATGGTCCCGGGGGCGCGGGATGACGGACGGCTTATCGGACATTCGTGGAGAGGTATGATGATCTGGAGAACGACTGCGTCCCTGGCTCTGTTGCTTGCAGTGATTGCCTCCGGCTGCAACGGCCTGTCCTCCTCCGACCCCGCCATTCAGATCGGATGGCCTGCCCCCTCCCAGCCGGAGCGGACACGCCCGGCGACCCCGACCGAGCCGTCGCCCCCAACAACCCCGGCGACCCGCCCGAGCCAGGCAACGGAGGTCGCATCCTGCGACGTTCGCATCGTCAAGGTCTCCGACGGTTCGGTCGTCGCCAGCGCTACCGGTCGCGCGCCGGTCAGCAAGCTGGAGGGCCTGGCCGAGGCGTTGGCGGACAAGCTTCGTCGCGGTGTGTTCGTCAAGGGCGAATCGATCGCCGTTCTGTCTCTCCGGGACCGGAGCGGGACGAAACAGGGACGCGCCATCGCCGACGAACTGGCGGACAAACTCTCCGGCGCGCTGACCGACACCGGGTGGTTCCGGGTCAAAGAGCGAATCGAGTTGCGGGCCATGCTGGCTGAGAAAGACCTGGAGTCGGCGGGCGTCGTGAAGCGAGAAAACGTCCGTGAGAGACTCGCCGATATCCGGTACGTGGTCATCGGAGGGGTGACGACCGCGACGGATTCCCCGTGAGCCGCCGTGCGTATGGGACGAATCATCCTGGCATGTGTAGTCGGCGGGCTTCTCGTGAGCGGGTGCAGCGAGGAGCGTCCTGCCGAGCTGCCGGCGCCGGCGTCGCAGCCGACAAGCGCAGCGACGACACAGGACCATGCCTCGGTGCCCGTCATTCCCCTGCCCCCGGATGACCGCCCCGAACGAGCCCAGGCGATGCTCGCCCGGGCAGCCCGGGCACGGGAGGAGTCTCGTCGCGACATCCTTGGCGTCCTTGCCGACGCGTCCCGCAGGCAGAACGACCCCGATCACCACGTCGACGCCGGGCGGGCGGCGATGCGCTTGGAGGATCTCGCCCTCGCGGCGGAGTGTTTCTACCGGGCGATCTACCTCGATCCCATGCACGAGCAGGCCCTGCGCGGGCTGGCGGCGGCGCTGGTCGGGGCGGAGCGCTACGAGGAGGCCGTCGACATCCTGGAGATGATCGTCGGGCTGGCCCCCGCGGATCGGGTATCGCGATTCGACCTGGGCGTGGTACAGACGCGCCTGGGGCGCCTGAAGCGCGCGGAGCTGACCTTCCGCCGCGTGCTGGGCAGTGACGACATCACCGATCCCCTGCTGCTCAAGAGCGCGTACAACCTGGCCGGCGTCTACCAGGCGCAGGGCAAGCTCGCCGATGCCCGCGACCTGTGGCGACGCATCGCGAAGCGGGCGCCCCACCTGGCCGGCGCGCACACCCAACTCGGCGAGGTGTCGATGAAGCTGAGCGACTTCGACGGCGCGATGGCCGCCTACGCCGAGGCCGCCAAGCTGCAGCCTCGCAACGTCGGCGCCTGGCTGAACCTGGCCACCGCATCCCGGGCGGCGGGCAGCTACGGACGCGCCGTCATCGCCGTCCGCCGGGCGGCGGGGCTGGCCCCGAAAGACGCCGTCGTCTGGAACCGCCTGGGCGAGTTGCTGATCGAACTGCACCGCGAGACGGGACAGAGGGAATTCGTTGTCTACGCCATCGACGCCTGGCGGAAGAGCCTCGGCTGCGACGCGGAACAGGACGACGTGAGGAAGTTGCTCGAGACCTACGAGGCGGTCCTGCGCGACGCGGCGGACGGCGCTGAGTAGGCCGGGCGATTTCCAATTGCCGATTTCCAATTTCCTAT
>CAZEJA010000018.1:0-3690 GCA_964512215.1 uncultured Planctomycetaceae bacterium | reverse complement strand
ACAAGACTTGCGCGGGTCCTCAATTGGAAATCGGAAATTGGAAATGGAATCCTTCCCGTGCGGATGCCCATAATGCAGCCACAGGATCCAACCAAGGAGAACGCCGCCTTGACCCTTGACTTGAGAGAATTCGCCGCGACCGTTCGTGTGATCGACGGGGCGTGGGGCACGGAGTTGCAGAAGCGCGGGCTCGGACCGGGCGCGGCGCCGGAGTTGTGGAACGTCGAGAACGCCGAGGCCGTCGAGGCGGTCGCAGCCGGCTACGTCGAGGCCGGCAGCGAGATCATCCTGACCAACACGTTCGGGGCGAACCGGTTCATCCTGGATTCGCACGGCGCGGGCGACCGCGCGGCGGAACTCGCCGAGGCGGGCGCCGCAATCAGCCGTCGGGCCGCGGGAGACGCCGCCAGGGTCTTCGCGTCGATCGGCCCGTCGGGCAAGATCGTGATGATGGGCGACGTGCCGGCTGAAGAACTGTCGGCCGCCTTCGCCGAGGCCGCCGGTGCCGTCGAGCGTGGCGGCGCCGACGCGATCGTGCTGGAGACGTTCAACGAACTGGAGGAGGCGGAGATCGCCTTGCGGGCCGTCCGCTCCGCGTGCAGTCTGCCCGTGGTGGTGTCGATGACGTTCGCGTCGGGCCCGCAGGGCACGGCCTCGATGATGGGCAACAGCCCCGCCGACCTCGCCGCCATCGCCGAGAGCGAAGGCGCCGCCGGTGTCGGCGCCAACTGCGGCTGCGGACCGGACAACTACGTGAAGGTCGCCAGACTGTTTGAAGCTGCGACCGACCTGCCGATCTGGATCAAGTCCAACGCGGGCCTGCCCGAGTTCGTCGACGGGGTCACGACCTTCCCGATGGGCCCGGAGGAGTTCGCCTCCTTCGCGCCGAAACTCATCGCCGCCGGCGCGGACTTCCTGGGCGGCTGCTGCGGAACCACGCCGGACCACATCCGCGCCCTCGCCGACGCCGTCCACGCCGCGTAGACGCCCGGCGGCGGAGCGGGACTGCCGGATGACGGGAAGAAGAGGGCGACCTGCCTACCGGCAGGCAGGCACAGAGAGACAGAGCAACAGAGGGAAGAAGAAGCGACTCGAGGGTGGCGCCCGCACCGCCCGTTGCCGCCGTTGTTGCTGACGGCTGATAGCTGATAGCTGACAGCTTTCTCCCCCCCGTTGCCCGTTGCCAGTTGCCCGTTGCCGCCCGTACAATGCGCGCATGTCGAGGGACGAATCTCCTGCCAGAACCGGTCAGCTTCGGGCGTTTCTCCGCCGGGGGCTTCTGCTCGTGGTCTGTCTCGCGGTCATCGGCGGCCTGCTGTTCACAGCCCTGTCGCTGTGGAGTCGGCGCAAGGCCGCCAACGTCCCGCAGGGCCCCAGCGAGGAGTTGATCGATGAACTCCGCACCGGAGACCGCGAGGGGCTGGCCTCGGAGTTGCTGGCGGACCTCGGCGTGGTCGAGGCCCGCGAGCGGCGCAGCGAGTGGGAGATTCAGTCGGAGTTGGAGGCCCTCGGCGCCAAGGCCGTCCCCGCGCTGATCCACGCGCTGCAGGATGACGCCCCCCGCGTGCGTCGCATCTCGGCGAGCGTGCTGGGCTCCCTGGAGACCGCCCGGGCGGTCGGTCCCCTGCTCGAGGTGCTGGGCGGGGACGACGACATCTACGTTCGCGTCGCCGTCGCGGGCGCCCTGGGGAGGATCGGAGGCCCGGGGACCGTGCCGGGGCTGATCCAGGCGTTGAAGGCCGACCGGAGCACCCAGGTTCGCAGCGCCGCAGCCGAGGCGATCCGCACCCCCGATGCCGGCGCCGTTGAGGCGCTGCTGGGCGCGTTGGAGGGCGACTCCGCCTCGAGCGTTCGCATCTCGGCCGCCCAGGCGCTGGGCGATCTCGGCGAGACGGCAGCCGTTGCGGGGTTGATCGAGGCGCTGCAGGACATCGACCCGGACGTCCGCCAGTCCGTCGCGTCGGCGCTGGGGGATCTCAGCGACGCCAAGGCGGTTCCCGCGCTGATCGGTGTGCTGACCGACAAGAGCAAGCCCGTCCGGAGCGCCGCCGCGTATGCGTTGGGGCGCCTCCGCGACACGAAGGCGGTGCCCGCCCTGGCCACGCTGCTGACTGACCCGGACACGAACGTCCGCCAGTCCGCGGCGTCGGCCTTGGGGAGCATCGGCGACGCCGGGGCGATTCCCGCGCTGGTCGCCGCGTTGAAGGACCCCGACGCTGATTTCCGCCGGGACGTCGTCCAGGCCCTGGGGGATATCCGCGACGCCCGGGCGGTGGGCGGCCTGATCCCGGTCCTGAAGGACGCGGACGGCGACATTCAGCGGGAGGCGGCACGCGCGTTGGGCAGAATCGACAGCGTCGAAGCGGTTCCCGCGCTGATCGCGACGTTGACCGGTAAGGACGCGAACCTTCGCGAATCCGTCACCGAAGCCCTCGTGGAGATCGGAGGCCCGCAGACGGTCTCGGCGCTGATCGAGGCGCTGCGAAACGACGACGTCCTTCTCCGCATCGGCGCCGCGGGGGCGCTGGGCAGGATTCGCGATCGCGCCGCCGTCGCGCCGCTGCTGGCGCTGCTGGGCGACACGGAAGCATCCGTGCGGTCCGCGGGGGCGTCGGCGCTGGGCACGATCGGCGCGTCCGAGGCGGTCGACGCCTTGGCCCGGGTGCTCCGGGACGATGAAGACGTCGTGGTCCGCGTCGACGTCGCCAGCGCGCTGGGCGACGTCGGCGACGCGCAGGCCGTCCCGGCGCTGCTGGAAACGCTGACCGGCCCCAGCCGCGACCTGCGGGGGGCCTCCGCGACGGCGCTGGGGAGCATCCGCAGCCCGAAGGCGGTCGCCGGGCTCTCGGCGGCCGTCCAGGACCCCGCGCCGGGTGTTCGCGCCGCGGCCGCGACGGCGCTGGGGGACGTGCGCGACCCGAAGGGCATCCCCGCGCTGGCTGCAGCGATCGAGGACAGCAGCGCAGACGTGCGGAACTGCGCCGCCGAGGCGATCGGCGAGATCGGCGATCCGGCGGGCCTTCCCGCCCTGGCGGGCGCCCTGAAAGACCGCGACGCCGACGTTCGCGACTCGGCGATCTACTCGATGGGCCAGATCGGCAGTCCCGACGCGATCCCGGCGCTGGCGGGCGTCCTGAAGGAAGGCGAGCCCAACGACCGCGAGAATGCAGCCGACGCATTGGGGAGCATCGGCGAGGTGGGAGGCATTGCGCCGTTAACGCTCGCCCTGGAAGACAGCAGCACCGAAGTGTGCGTCTCGGCGATCACCGCGCTGGGCAGGATCGGCAGCCCGGCCGCGATCCCCGCGCTGATGGGCGCCATCGAGAAGGGCAACGCGAGGGAGCGGGAGAAGGCAGCTGACGCGTTGGGCAGCATCGGACACCCGAGGGCCGTTCCGGCGCTGCTGCGGGCGCTGGCGGACAGTTCGCCGGACGTCCAGACTACCGCGGCGAGGGCACTCGGCGGGATCGGCGATCCGGCCGCGGCGCCCCGGTTGCTGACAGTGCTGGAGAAGGGCTCGGGCGATTTCCGCTGGGCCGCCGCGGTGGCGCTGGGCGCCATCGGCGATCCGAACGCGATCTCGCCCCTGCTGACGGCGTTGAAGACGGGCCCGGACGGGCTCCGTGAGGCGGCCGCCTCCGCGCTGGGCGCCAACGGCGATCCGCCGGCCGGCGCGCCCCTGCTGGCCGC
>CAZEJA010000017.1:0-16152 GCA_964512215.1 uncultured Planctomycetaceae bacterium | reverse complement strand
CCTTGTTCCAGAACACGGACGGCAGGCCTTGGCGGCGGCAGAAATCCAGCAGGTCGTCCAGGCCGCCCCGACGGGCTCTGTAGTCCGCGATGCGATACTGCCAGGCGTCGTCGTTGCCGTGCCATGCGGATTCGATGAACACGAAATCCACCGCGTGCTGCGAAAGCACGTCCCGGTAGTTGTCGGGGGTGAATCCCACCAAGTCGGCTTCAGGTTCGAGGCACCCGCGAGTGAAAGGGTCCGTGATCACTCCGATTCGCAGACGACTTGCCGGCCGTGGCGTCGGGAGCGGGGTCGGCGTCTCCACGCGGGGCGCACCGGCGCCTGCGTCGTGGGCAGAGGGCAGAGGTCGGCGGCGCCACAGGCCCAGCCGACTGCGCAGGCCGTTCAGCTTCGCGACGAAGCGGTACGACCGCGACCTCTTGATGTCGTCGAGTTCGGCGCGATCCTTGCCCGCCGCGACGAGGCGGGTCTCCGCGTCGCGGAGTCGCCGGGCCGTCTCGGCCTGCTCGGCGCGGAGTTGCTCGCCTTCGGCAACGAGTCGGCCTCGCGTTCGGGTCAGCTCCTGCCGGTCCGTCTCGGCCTCCGCGAGTCGCCGGGTCGTCTCGGCCTGCTCGGCGCGGAGTTGCTCGCCTTCGGCAACCAGACGTTCTTGCGCCCGGGTCAGTTCCTGCCGAGCGGCCTCGGCCTTCTCGATCCGCTCAGCCATCTCGGCACGCTCGGCTTGCGATTTCTCGCTCTCGGCGACGAACCGTTCCCGCATCGCCTCCAGTTTCTCCCGAGCGCAGTCATACCGGTCCTGGAGTTCATGATCCTGCTCCCGACTGGGCAGCGGGGCCTTGCCCAGGCGCGCCAAGCAATTCTCCACGATGACCCGCCAGTTGACGGTGTCGGGCAGATCGTTCGCGCAGTGGGTTGCGATGACGGCCGCTATCTCCGCAACCATCGCCGGCATCGACGCTTGGTCAGCAGGGAGTCCCGCGTGGGTCCGGATCACGTCTATTATGGCCGAGGCCGGCATGTCCGTGGCGGGGGGCACGCCCCGAATCATCTGGTCGTACTCGCGCCAGATTGCGGGCGAACTGCGGTGGGATACCATCCACGGACGCATCTGGAACGTGGCGGGCGAATCCCGCAACTCCCCAAGCTGCGCGGCGAATTGCTCGCCCGTGCAGTTGGACAGCCCGCGCCCGGAGAAGTTGTTCGACGCCAGTTCGCTGATCTCCTCGCGCCGGACGATGCCCTTGACCCCGTCGTATCCGACCAGGCAGATGGGGATGTTGCACGCGCCGGCCTCCAGCAGTCCCCTGCCCATGCTTCCCACCAGTTCATAGCCGCCTCCGTTCAGGCGGGAAGCGATGTCCAGCGCCGCCCCTTGGAACCGGACGCGGTCCTCAGCGTCGCGGTCGCGCACCCAATCGCGCAAGGCATCCAGATCGTACCCGTCGCCGAATATGTCGACGGACTCGACCGAGCAGCTCAGCGCGAACGCCAGGAAGGTCAGGATGCCGGGCAGCTTGTCGGGATAGAGTCGTGAGATCACGGCCCAGTGTCCCCGCCTTGCCTCGACCGGTGGGGAAGCGGGGGCGAACATCTCCGTGTCCACCCCGTTAACGACCCGACGAATCCGCGAGGCGTCCACATACCTCCGGGCCAGCGCTTCGGTCTCGCTGGACACGACGAACACCGCCGGCGCCCACGGCAGGAGGCAGCCCAGCACCAGTGACCGGTAGTCGTCGCTGGCGTACAGGCTCGCGGGGCCGTGCAGCGTAACGCCGAACGGGATGCCATTCGCCGCCGCGGCCAGAACAGCGGGCCCGAGCAGGACGAACGGATGGATATCCACGTAGTCGATCCCGCGGTCCCGGATGATCTTGTCGATCCGGCGGACGCCTTCTTCCAGAACGGTCGGTCGCATCGGCCCGGTCGGCATGCCCGCATCGACAAGCTCCACGCCGGGGCCGATTCCTTCGGGGTCATGGTTCGGACTGCAGGCGAGGTAGAACTCGTGCTCGCCGGCCAGGGCAGCGACCGCTTCCCGCAGGCGCGTCTCGAGCCCCCCGGACAGGAACATGTCGGACACAATCAGCACCTTCATCGTGTCATGCTCCCATCACGTCGAACGTCATCTGGTAGGGCAGGGAGGCGATTCCCACGCCCAGGTTGGCCGGCTGATCCACCTTCATCATCAGCAGGTCGCTCTTCTTGTCATAGTACCGCATCTGTCCCGCGGAGGTCTGGTCGGCAATCGCCAGGGAGACGAAGTACGTCCCGCCGCCCAGATGCAGGTCGATCTCGGTTCTCAGCAGGCATCGCCGGCCCGCGGGGACGTTCCTCAGCGAGCGGTTGCAGTACAGGCTGCTGGTCGCGAAGGTCACCACGCCTTCGACGGTGCGGATCTTGATCCCCGCCTGAAGATGCTCCGCCGGACGGTTGGCCCGAACGACCATGCCGATTTCCACGCGGTCGCCGGTGCGGAAAGCCTGGGAAGGCTTGCCGTCCCCCGCCCGCCGGACCCAGGCGTGTTCGATCTGTGCCGTCGGGTCCATGGCGGTGTTCTCCAGCGGGGGTTCCTGGAGTCGGTCCAGAACGAACGCGTTGACGGCGTCCTGATCGATTGCAGCCGGGACGTCCTCCCCGTCCACCGACGGCTCGCCTCGGTCGTCGGGCGATCCGTACAGCAGTTCGTGATACCGGTCGACGACGACCTTCGGTTCGTCCGGACCGGCAAGCAGTTCACCCTTCTCCAGGAGAATCGCCCGGTTGCAGATGCGTTCCACGAGGCTGGTGGAGTGGGTGACGAACAGGACCGTGCATCCACCCGCCATCAGGCTTTCCAGCTTCGCGAAGCACTTGCGGCGGAACTTCTCGTCGCCGACGCTCAAGGCTTCATCCACGATCAGCACATCCGGGCTGATCTGAGCGTACACCGCGAAGGCCAACCGCATCCGCATGCCGCTGGAGTAGCTCTTGACCGGCTGGTCCATGAACTCGCCGATGTCCGCGAACGCGGCGATCGCGTCGAATCGCCCGTCGATGTCCTGGCGGGGCAGGCCGAGGATCGCGCCGTTCAGGTAGACGTTCTCTCGTCCCGTGAACTCCGGGTTGAATCCGCTGCCCAGTTCCAGCAGGGCGGCGACGCGCCCCTGGACGCGCGCTTCCCCGAACGTCGGGCTCAGTGTGCCGGCCAGGATCTGCAGGAGCGTGCTCTTGCCCGCGCCGTTCTGCCCGAGGATGCCAATGCACTCGCCGCGCGAGACGGCGAAGGACACGTCTCGCAAGGCCCAGAATTCGCGGTAGAACTTCCTGCGTCCTCGCAGCAGCGTCTGCCACAGGCGGTGCCGCGGGTGTTCGTAGATTTCGTAACACTTGCCGACGCCCTCGACCACGATGGTCTGCTCTCCGTCTGTTCTAGAGCACATCGGCGAACCCCCGTTTCGTTTTCATGAACCACGCGTAGCCGAGTTGAGCGATCGCGGCCGTCACCACCAGCATCAGCGCCCACATCGGCCAGTCCGGCCATCGCTGCCAGACCACCACGCGCCGAATGTCTATGGCGACTTCCGCCAGCGGATTGGCCATCACGACAGGGCGAAGCGCCGCGGGGACGCGCCGGATCGGATAGAACACCGGTGTGAGAAAATACAGCACCTGCACCATCACCGTCACGGCCTGTCCGACATCACGAAGGTACACTCCCACCGAGGCCAGCAGCCAACTGAAGCCCATCGCCATGAACACCGCCGGCAGTACGACGAGGGGCAGACAGATCCAGTGAATGCTGACGGTCTGCAGGCAGAGGCCCACGGCCAGCAGCAACACCGCCAGCTTGACGAGGAAATGGAACAACGCGCAGACCACCGCGGAGACGGGCAGCACCTCCAGGGGGAAGACCACCTTCCGGACGTAGTTCGTGTTGCCCGTGATCAGCCTCGGCGCCCGAACGACGGATTCGGCGAAGATCTGGTAGGCGATCATGCCGCAGAACATCGTCAACGCGAATTCCATGCGAGACTCGTTCTCGGTGACGCCCCACCGGGCGCGGAACACCACGCCGAACACGAAGGTGTACACCGCCAGCATCAGCAGCGGGAGCAGCACCGACCAGACGAGCCCGAGATGGGCGCCGCGATATCGCCCGAGCACATCCCGCTTGCTCAACTCCGCCAGAAGCTCGCGCGATCGCCAGAGGTCCCTCACCAGGGACGACGGGCGAAGCAGCGAGATCAGCGGTCGGCGCAAATTCGACGAGTGCCACATGGGGGCTTCCCAATCAGGTTCCTGAGGATCGTGTCCATATTTCACGCGAATCCGGGGGGTGTCAAGCGCACGCCGCTTCCTTTTCATCGGATTCGAGCAAGATCGGCGTAGGCGGCGACGAGGTCGCGGATGTGCGTGGCCCAGTCCAACTCCATCCGGACGACCTGTCGGCACCGCTCGGCCAGGCGCTGTCGGTCGGTACGCACGTCGCGGAGGAAGTCGGCCAACCGGCGGACCTGCTCGTCGTCGAATGCCCCGCGATCGCTCGCCTCGACCAGCAAGCCGACCTCTTCCCGCTCGGCCAGAGCGGAGAAATCGCCAATGCCACGCGACAGGACTACCGGCAGCCCGGCTGCGAGGTATTCGCCGAACTTCGTGGGGCTGGCGACGGAACTCACCGGATCCTCCCGCCGCAGCAGCAGACCGGCGTCGGCGGACTCCAGACAGGCGAGCACTTCATCGTGCCCCGCGTTGCCCAGGAGGCAGGTCTCCTTCGGCACTCCCGCGTCGGCGAGCTTCCGGCGCACCGTCTTGTGGTCGGTCTTGGGAATCAGCAACAGCAGTCGGGCTTCGGGCAGGACGTCGCGCAACTGCGTGAAGAGTCGGATCATCTCGTCGACGCACTGCCAGGCGGCGGAACTGCCGACGTACGCGAGCACCGGTCCGTCGGCCCATGCCTCGATCTTCGAGCGCAGCGCCGACCGCTTCGGCCCGGCGGAGGCGGCCGCACGCACGCTGCACGGGAGCACGACCGACCTCGCCGGGGCGGCGCCATACTTGTCGCGGTAGTGTTCGAGCATTCGCTGTGAGACGGCCACCATGCAATCCGCGCCGAACAGCAGCTCGCGCTCCCACTGCTTGACGCGGGCGATGCGGCCTTCATGGCTGCCGCTCATGCGTTCTTCTTCCGGCGCCACACCGTGGTTGTCCCACGCCACGCGGATGCCCCCGATCGATCCGGCTGCTTCCATCGCCAGGTGCGATGCGTACGTCGCCTGTCCATGGACGATCCCGGCTGCGGTTGTCCGGAGCACGTCGCACAGAGGCCGGACCATCGTCGCCTGCGGTCCGTCGTCCGACAGGTCCAGGTCGAAGAAGTGCCTCGTGGGCAGCACGTGAACGCGAGCCCCCGTGGCTCGGGTCAACTCGGCCCCGTGCCGCCGCCGACGCAGCCAACCCGCGCTGCCCGGGCAGAAGGCGGCCAGCGTCACGTCGAACCCCATGTCGGTCAGGAGCCCCACCTCCTGCTCGACGCGTGTCCGGTAGCCGTGCTGCGCCCCGGGCGCGATGTAGGCCACGTGGACCACCGACGCCTGCGGCCGGACGACGTCCACGTTTGGGGTCTCGCTCGGGCATGGGGAGTGCAGGCGGTCGATCAACTGCTCGTACGTCCGACAGATCCGCTCCTGGTCGAAGTGTTCGGCCGCGAAGGCGTGGGCCTGCTCGGCGGCCGCGGTGAAGGTCTGCGGATCGCGTTGGAGGGCGAGGATGCGCCCGGCGGCTTCCTCCACATCCGCGAACACGTGCTCCGGCGGATAGAGCAGGTCCGCGCCGTCCCAGTTCCGGATGACCGGCACGGCCCCGGAGGCCATCCCCTCGGCGACGGCCTGGTGCGAGCCCTCGAAGTCGCTCGCCGACAGGATCACGCCAATCGTGGAGTACCACTGCTCCATGTCGTCGCTGGCCGGCCAGAAGTGAACGTAGTCGCGCAGGGGCGACTCGTCGATCCGCCGGTCGATCCGCTCGTACCAGGCCATCTCGTCGGTCCGGCTGAGCATCCAGGGATACTCCTCCGGGCGCTTCCCCTTGATGTGCAGGTGGCTTGCCGAGCCGGCTTCGTGGAGCTTATCGAGGATCTCCAGAGCCAGGTCCAGGCGTTTCCGCTGCGGCACGGCGCCGACGAAGCCCAGGTGCATCGCTGCATCGTCGCCTTTCGGCCGGTGCAGATCGCCCGTGGGGATCGGGTTGTAGATCAGCGACGTTCGGCCGCGAAGGGCGGGTCGTTGATCCAGAATCCGCTCGTGGAGGCGCGGGCAGATCATCACGAGTTGGTCCACGTTCTCCCAGCGGATCTCGTCGAGATAATGCAGGCCCATCTCCTGCAGATGCAGGCGGACGATGAGCGTCTGGTCGGGTCGCTTGTTCTGCGAGTACCACACGGCGTTGCCGAGGGCCCACTCGCAGAAGATCACGTCCGCCTGGTCCGCGGCGGCGCGAGACTGCGCCTCGGACTCGATGACGTGCCCGGAATGCTCGTCGAGGAGCACCGTATACCCCGGATGGGCGCGGAAATGCTCGATGACCGGTGTGAGGAACTTGAAGTCGTGCCCGTTGAACAGAATCCGCCGCTGGTGAGCACCGTCTGGCTGTGTGTCGGTCATGTCGGTGTCGGGGCCCTTCGGCTGATGGTTTGCCTGAACTCACGGGCCGGCCAGGGCGCGTTCGTACGCGTCCAGGCAGGACCGCTGCAATACGGAGAGGTCATAGGTCTCGCGCACCCGCGTGGCCGGGTCGGTCGTGTCCGCCGGCGGATCGCGGGTCAGGCATTCTAGTACGGCCTCGCGCAGTGCGGCAACGTCATTTGTGGCATAGAACGTTGCGGCGTCGGCGAAGTACTCCTGCACGGGCGGGCAGGTCGGCAGGATGTTCCAGCACCCCAGGGCCGCCGCTTCCAGGTTCGCCAGCCCGGGCGTCTCGGCTCGACTGGCGCACACGTGGAGCTTCGCCCGTGCGAGTCGGGCCCAGACCTGTTCGGGGGGCACGGATCCCGCGAAGGCATGCTGCCGGCCGGCGAGGCGTCGGCAGCGTCGGAAGTAACGACGATGCATCGGCCTGGCGGCGCCGATGAAGGTCACGGGCACGTCGGCGCCGTCCAGGGCGCGGATCAGCAGTTCCTGGTTCTTCCGGGGGCAGAAGTGCCCCACGCAGACGACGCCGGTTCGCTCGCGGGGCGAGGCCTGCGCGACGGTATCGAGAACGTCGGCATCCACGACGTTGGGCGTAACGACGATTCGCTGCGGGTCGGCGCCCTCGGCGGCGAGCAGATCGGCCTCGGCGTGGGAGTTCGGCAGCAGCACGTCGGCGCCGTGGAGCAGTTCGTGTCGGCATTGCGCCCAGCCGACGCGCAAGGCGACGGCGGCGGCCTGTCGCGCCGCCCTGCACCCCAGCAGACGCCGCACTGCAAGCTGTGCATCCTTCCGCCAATCCTCGCCTCGGAATCGCCTGGTCGGGCCTGTCCGCCTCGGCCGACCGTCCCACGGCCAGTAGATCGTCGACAGCGCCACAGGAATGCGGCCGTCCCGGGCGCGTGCGTAGTATGCGTAACTGTCCGACACCCTCTCGAGGTGCCAGACGTGCACCAGGTCCAAGCCGTCCAGGTCCGCCCGGGGCGTGTCGATGAGCGTCACGTCGCACCCGGCCTGGGCGAGCGCCTTCATGGTCGCCTGGATCTGTACGGTGTCGCCGCCCGGCGCGCGGAAGAGGTCAGGACGTACGCAGAACGCCACACGCAGAGCCCGGTCTGTCATGGGCACGCCCCTTCGGGAGGAGTACGCCGATCGATCGCCCCCAGGAACGTCTCCGCTCGGGATTTCCAGGTGTGGCGTGTGGCAAAGCCCCGGCGGGCGCCGTCGATGTCATCGCGCTGGTCGATCGCCTCCCGGATGGCGGCTACGAACGCATCGGGGCTCTCGCCGACGAAGAGCGGGGGCGGATCGTCCGCCGAGCCGAACTGCCGTGAGCTGACTACCGGCTTGCCCAGCACGAGATACTCGTACAGCTTGACCGGGTCGGAGGCGGCGGTGACCTCGTCCCGGCGGAACGGGATCAGACAGACGTCGAAAGCCGCGATCCACTTCGGCACGTCGGCATAGCGCTGGGCGGGGAAGAGACGCACGTTGGGGCGGGTCGCCAGGGAGTCTACCCGCACGCCACGCCGCGTCGGGCCGACGAGCACAAACTGGGCCTCCGGCAAGGCCTCGGAGGCGGCGACGAGCAGTTCCTGGTCGACCCATTCAAACAGGGCGCCGAGGAAGCCCACGATCGGCGCGTCGGGCCGGTCCGTAAGCTGCTCCCGAGGCACGGGGGGGGGGGACTGCGTCAGCCACCCATCGTCGGCGCCGTTGGGGTTTCCCGTGACCTGCCCGGGCCCGTCCGGGGGCAGGAGCGATTCGAGATAGCCGGTGACCGGCACGACGAGATCGGCGGCGCGAAGGAGACCTTGCTCCCATGCGGCCATCTGCTTCAGGTTCCGGCCGAAGCTGTGCACGCGGACATGGTCGATGTAGTCGTAGCAGATCGCCCGGCAGGACAGTTCCTTCGCGATCGGAGTCCACCAGGGCGTGGAAATGATCAGTGCGGTGCGCTGCGGATTCGGAATCGCCCGGCGGAGGCGGCGGACCGCATAGCGGCGCCACAGGGCGGCCGGCGCGGTATCTGCGAATCGCAGGTATCCCGGCAGGGGCCAAAGACGCTTGACGCGGACATTCTCCGCGTTGCGTGTGACGGGATGGCGGAATCGCCGCAGCGTTGCGCGGGTGCCGGGCAGTTCCACGAACGTCACGTCCCGCCCGAGCCTGGACATCCACTCCGCCAGGCGACGGGTTCGGGCGGCCAGGCAGTGGTCCCACGAGACCGCCGAGAGGAAGACGATGTGTTCTATTGCCGGTGCCTGTGAGGTCATGCCGGGGCCGTCATGTTATTCTCCGAGCACGGTGGCGGGCCGGCAAGCGGAGGCCGACCACTGACCGCAACCGGGCTATCTACAGCCGCCGACCCCCGCCGCACTCGACAGGCGAAACGCCCGCGGGTGCCGGGGGCTACTTGAACCAGATCGTGTCGGCCAGCCACTTGCCGTCGGTGAGGATCATGGTCGTGAGCGTCCGGCCGTTCTTCATCTTCAGCTTGGCCGTCTTCTGGTCCTCGCTCATTTCCACGGACGCGACCAGCTCGTCGAGCGTGAACTTCGCCGCCTCCGCCTGACCGGCCTTGAGGAGCTCGGGAGTGACCTTGCTGCGCAGACGAGGCGTGAAGCCGGCCTGGAGTGTCGCCACGTCGCCCGTCTTGAGCGCGTCGAGGTGGGCGGCCAGTGCGGCCTTGGGGTCCTGGGGCTTCTGGTCGTTCGCTTCATTGTCCGCTCCGTTGTCCTCTCCGCCGCCACATCCGGCGATCAACAGCATTGCGCTCACCACGCCAAGCGTCAGGAATGTCCTCATCGGTAGCCCTTTCCGCCGGATCAGACCTCGATCCGACATCTCCCACGTGACTTGCGTCCGGCGCCGCCGCCGGGCGTTCGGTGATCAATCATAGGATCCCAAGCAGCCCCTGCCAAGAGATTCCGGATCCGGGCGGGGCGGCCCCGGCGGATTTCGCGGCTGAGTCCGTTGAGGCCGACAGCCAGACCAGCGCCGTTCAGGCCTGCCGGCAGCCCCTGGGCTCCCCGGCTGCAAACGTACTGGTGGAAGTGTCCGCCTTCGAGGCACGCCCGATGAAGACGCTGCGGCCGTCGTCCCCGGCCGAGAGGTCCAAGATCGGCCTACGTCTTAACTTCTTCATAAAGTACTAGTTACATGTCCACCCATCTCCACTGCGGGAAGGCCGCCGTCCAGTTGATGAGGAAATGGTCAAGAACGGCAATAATCTGGTCGTTTGCGTGGTCGGAAGGGGCCGATCATGCGTAGAATACCGTAGAAATTGCAGGAGGAGGCACATTCCCGCGGGTCGGCGCGAGGCCTTTGCGGGAATGCGCTTTCCGAGGACTTCGGGTAAACCAGCAAGCGGGGATCCTGCAATAGACAGTGGGGGTGCGCTTCGACAGTGACGCGGGGCCGTGATGGGCGTTTGGGTTCACGTCGGCCCGTGCATTTCATATAGACGGTTGCGCGTTTCGGAAGCCGGAGAAGGAGAATCGTTATGGTTCGAAGACTACCCCGCTGTACGCGGTACCTTGTCGTGGTTGGCTGCCTGCTGCTGGTGGCCTCCTCGGCGTGGGCGCGGAGGCGCAGACCGACCTCCCAGACCACGCGCCCGACGAGGTGCCGTGCTGTGGAGACCCGGTGTCCGCCGGTGCGGACGAAATGTCCGCCTCTGCTGACGAAGTGCCGGACGACGGAGACGGTCTGTCCGCCGGTGCTGACGAAGTGCCCGGCGCTGCAGACAGTCTGCCCGCCGGTGGAGACGAAGTGTCCACCGAAGAGGACGACGTGTCCGGCGAAGGAGACACGGTGTCCGCCAGTGGAGACGGAGTGTCCGCCGAAGCTGACGGCCTGCCGGACGGAAGAGACGGTCTGTCCGTCGGTCGAGACGAAGTGCCCCGCGCGGGAGACGAAGTGTCCTGCGATCGAGACACAGTGCCCGCCGGTGCTGACGGCCTGTCGGACGGTCGAGACGAAGTGCCCTCCGATCGAGACGCAGTGCCCGCCGGTGCTGACGGCCTGTCGGACGGTCGAGACGAAGTGTCCCGCGACCGAGACGCAGTGTCCGTCGACGTGTACGCAGTGTCCCGCCTTGGAGACGCGCTGCCCGCCTGAGGAGACGAAGTGTCCACCAGTGCTGACAGCGTGCCGGACGGTGGAGACCAGGTGTCCGACGATCGAGACACAGTGTCCGCCGCGGCGGACGAAGTGTCCCCCTGCGGAGACGCGTTGCCCACCCGCGGAGACGAAGTGTCCGCCGATTCCTACGGCCTGCGCGACCGGAGAGACCACTTGTCCGGTCGTGCTGACGACGTGTCCTCCGTTGCGGACGCGATGTCCCGCGGAGGAGACGCAGTGTCCGCGGACCTGGACGAAGTGTCCGCCGCGGGAGACGCGGTGCCCGCCGACGAAGACGACGTGTCCGGCGCGGGAGACGCGTTGCCCACCGGTGGAGACGACGTGCCCGCCGAAGCTGACGGCCTGTCGGACGGTGGAGACGAAGTGCCCTACGGTCGAGACGCAGTGTCCGCCGGCGGAAACGGCTTGTCCGCCTGCGGAGACGACCTGTCCGCCCGCGGAGACGGCCTGTCCACCGGCGGAGACGGCCTGCCCGGCTACGGAGACAGCCTGCCCTGCGGTCGAGACGCAATGCCCGACCCCGGGGACGGCTTGCCCGCCGATCTGAGGCTGAGCTGCGGGATGCGCACGATGTATGTGTAGATCAAGAGGGGCGGCTGCTATAATCGGCCGCCCCTCTTTCCTTTCTTGAACGGGATGGAACGCGCTGAGTGGTTGCCCGGAAGAACAAGACGAGCGGAGCGGAGTCGACGTGCAGGCCGGACGCGGATGCCGGCGGCGAGAGGCGCCTGTCCTGGGCGGCGCTCGCGATCGTGCTGGCCGGCCTGGCGGGGGCGGCGCTGGCGTCCGGGGCGACCGGGCTGTGGGGCAAGCCCCTCCAGCGGGGCATGATCTGGCTGGCGATGGCCGTGGCGCTGCTGGCGTGTCGAACCGGCTGGAAGTCGCGACAGTTCCTGGCGACTGGTGTTGTTGCGGTCCTCGCGGTGGCGATGACGTCCTGGCCCCTGGCGGCGGTGAACGTGCTGGGTGTGGCGCTGCTCCTGGCGGCGCTGGCGGCAGCCCACGAAGGCGATGACCGCCGGGCGATCGCCGCGGCGGCGATGGCGGCGGCGGTCCTGGGCGTCTGGCGTTTCGCGTGCCTGTCGATCCCCACGCTCTGGCTGGCTGCGGATGCACTGGGCGGGGCACTTGGCTGGGTCGGTGCGCTGCTGACTGGACGAGGTCTGTGGGTGGGGGCGACGTTCGCCGGCGTGGACTTCCTCGTGCTGACCGGCACGTTCCTTGCCGGCTGGCTGGCTGGGTCGCACGCTCCGCGAGAGCGGCGAGCCGTGTTGGCCGTTGCCGTCGTGCTGACGGGACACGTGCTGTATCTCATGGCGCTCGCCCTCGTGAGCGACTACCGCCCGGAAGGCGAGGGCGAGTGGGCGCAGTTCCTGCGCAAAGCGTTTCCCTGGTCGCTGCCGTGCCTGGCGGGGTTGATCCACCTCGTGGCCGTCGGCGCCGTGCTGGTCTGCACGCGCGGATCGGCTGCCCCGCAGCACGATAGACGTCCGCTCCGTGCAACTGCCGCCGTCGCGTGGGTCCTCGCCGCGCTGCTGCCGGTGGCCGTCGTCCTGCCGATCGGCTCGGCCCCCAGCCTGGCGGGCAAGAAGATCGTCGCCTACGAGAAGGGGTACCTGAACTGGGAGAAGCCCAAGCACGGCAGCTACGGGCATTACTCCATCGGCATGTACGGCATGCTGCCGACGTACGTCGCCGCCCTCGGCGGGCAGTGCGTGATCTCGCCGGAACTGTCCGAGGAAGACCTCCGCGACGCCGACGTGCTGGTGCTGCTGTTTCCGGATGACCCGTGGAAGCCCGGGCAGCTCGATCGCATCGAGCGGTTCGTGCGTCGGGGCGGGTCGCTGCTGGTCATGGGCGAGCACACGACCGAGGAGGACGAAGGGGGCAGCCGCTTCAACGACGTCCTGGCGCCGACGGACATGCACGTGCGGTTTGACTCGGCCACCTTCGCGGTGGGGGGGTGGCTGCAGTCGTACGAGGCGCTCGCCCATCCGACGACGGCGGGCCTGGCGGGGGACCGGAATGTCTTCGGCGTGGTGATCGGGGCGACGGTGCGGACGCGCTGGCCGGCGCGGCCGCTGCTGGTGGGGCGCTGGGGATGGTCCGACCCGGGCGACGTCAACAGCGGGGCGGCGATGATGGGCAACCACCTGTACGACGGCGGGGAGAAGCTCGGGGACCTGGTCCTGGCGTCCGAGCAGACCGTGGAGGAAGGCACGGTTGTCGCGTTCGGCGACACGTCATCGATGACCAACGGCATCACGATCGGGGCTCACCCGTTCACGTCGCGGCTGCTGGCGTATCTCGCATCGCGCCCGGGGGCCCGATGGGCGATGTGGCGCCAGGGCATCGGGCTGTTCTGTGCGGCTGCACTGGTCGTTCTGCTGGCCCTGCGGGCGGGTCCGGTTCGCGTGGCGGTTGCGACGGTGCTGCTGGGAGCGTCCCTGGCGGTCTGCACGGAAGTCGCGCGGCGCCACAGCGAGGTCCTGCCTGACGGGCGCAAGCAGTCTCCGAACAATCTGGCCTACATCGACACCGGGCACCTCGGCGCCCACAGTGAGGAAAGCTGGCGTCCCACCGGGCTGATGGGCCTGAAGATGACGCTGATGCGCAACGGGTTCCTGACGCTGGACATGGATGAACTGACCCGCGAACGTCTGCGCCGGGCGGGGCTGCTGGTGTCGGTCGCGCCGTCGCGGTCCTTCTCGCCGAGCGAGTGCGCCGCGGTTCGGGAGTTCGTCGAGCGGGGTGGCGTCTTCATCCTGACGGTCGGCTACGATCAGCGTCACGGCAGCGAGAGCATTCTGAGGGAGTTCGGCTTCCGCATCGGCACGTCGGCCGACAAGACCGTCGACACGCCGGATGAGCCCCAGCCGCGGGGGCACTTCAAGTCGCCGTACCTCAACACGGGCGAGTACATGACGTATGTCCGGTACCACGCGGCCTGGCCGGTCGAGTGCGACGCGCCGGCCGACGAGCTGCGGGTCTATGCGTATTGCCCGGGCAACGTGCCCGCGATTCTCCAGCGGCGGGTCGGCGAGGGCAAGGCGGTCGTCATCGGCGACACGGGGTTCGCGACGAACAGGAACCTCGAACGCGAGGGCGGCCAACCGTTCGAGGGCATGCGGGAGAATGCCGATTTCTGGCGGTGGTTCCTGACCGCGCTTCGCGATCAGCCGAGGTGGATTCCGCCCCGCCAGCAGCCCGCAAGCGCCCCGGCGGGCAAGGGGGGCGGCGAATGATCCTCGCGTGGCTGGGCATGGCGCTGTTGGCGGGAGCGTGGCTGTGGGGGACGGGCTACTACCACGCGCCGCACTGGATGACCTGGGGCGTACTGACAGGTGCGGGCGCGGTGCTGCTGACCGGGGCCTTGCGCCGATTGCCGGGGCGGACGACAGCTCTGACCGCCGCGGTGCTGCTCGTTCCCGCGGCGATACTGACGCGGTGGCCCTACTGCGCGGGCCCGGGTCTGGCGGCCGTCGGGTTGCTGATATCGTCCTTGCCGATCTCCAGACGCTGGGCACGTTGGCTGGCAACCGGTACGATCGTCGCCGGCGTCGCGATCGTGGCGCAGGGACTGGCCCTGTGGACCTACGAGTGCCTCACCGCCCGCAGTCACGACCTGCCCGGCGCGTTGACGTGGCTGGTGGCGGCGGTGGTGCGATTGATGGGTGTGGACGCCGCCCCCGAGGTCGGACACGTGGCGATGTACTCGATGCGACAGGTGCATCGCTTGGCTGCGACGTGGGAGTTGCTGCTCGACCCGGTATCGCTATGCTATGTAGTGGGGGGCGTGCTGCTGATCATCCTGCGGACAGCGACACGCGAAGGCAAGTGGCGCTCTTGGGCGGCCCCCGTCGGCGGGTTCCTCCTCGCGATGGCCGTCTGGCTGCCGCTGCGGGCGGGGCTGCTCGCCGTCGTCTACATGCACCGCGTCCTGCGGACCGGTTTCGACGAGCCGTTCCAGCTCATGACGCCCTTCTGGAGCGAGTGGGTCCACCTGGCCCTGCTGGCTGTGCCCGTGCTGATCGCGTGGCGGCTGACGCCGGCGCGGGGCGAGACTTCGGCCGAGCCGTCCGACGCCGGCGCGCCGCCGCGATGGCGGGCACTGTTGGCGGGCGTGCTGGCCTTCGCGGGCGTCGCCGCCCTGACCGCAGCCGTCCTGTTCAACCCCGTCGGGCAGCGGAAGCCCGGCCGCATCATCTTTGACGAGCGCCACTCGCAGGCCGGCTGGCCGAGCAAGTCGTTCGACACGACCCGGAGCGACAAGCCCTTCGACACGACGTGGTACGGGCACGAGTCGGCCTACAACTTCGCGTGCATCTACGACTACTGCCGGCGCTTCTACACGATGTCGCAGCTCAAGCGGGCGATCGACGACGACGCCCTGCGCGACTGCGACGTGCTGGTCCTGAAGCTGCCCTCGCTGGAGTTCTCCGACGCCGAGATCGCCGCCGTCCGCCGGTTCGTCGATCGCGGCGGCGGGCTGCTGCTGATCGGCGAGCACACCAGTGTCTACGGCTCGGGCGTGTACCTCAATCAGATCGCCCGCACGTACGGCTTCGCGTTCCGCGACGATTGCCTCTTCGGGATCGACTCCGTATTCGAGCAGCATTACGTCCCGCCCGCCACGCCGCATCCGGTCATTCAGAACGCGGGACCGTTCGATTTCGCGACGTCCTGCTCGATCGCCCCGGGCGCCGGCGACGGACGCGCCGTGATTCGCGCGACCGGGTTGAAGAACCTCCACGCCGACTACCATGCACCGAACACGTACCCCCAGGCGGTCGATCGGCCGGACATGCGGTATGGGGCGTTCGGGCAGCTCTGGGCGACGCAGCAGGGGCGGGGGCGGGTGCTGGCCTTCACCGACTCGACGATCTTCGCGAACTTCAGCGCCTTCGAGCCCGGCAAGCGCGAGCTGTTCCTCGGCATGCTGGAGTGGCTGAACCATCGCGAGGGCGGACGTCCGTGGCCGTGGCTGGCGGCCCTTGGGGTTCTTCTGCTCGCCGCGACTGTCGTGTTGGCTCGCGGCTCCGGCGGGGCGTGGCTGGGTGCGTTCGCCGCCGGCGTGCTCGGCGTCACGGTCGCGTCGACCGGCATCGGGGCGCTCCAGCGACAGGCCATGCCGCTGCCCGAGCCCGTGCGTCCCTTTGTGGAAATCGCCGTCGGGTGCGGCGTCTCCGACGTGAAGCTGCCGAGAAACGGTTTCGTCGCGGGACTGGAGAACGGTTTCGGGCTGTTCGACCTGCGCATCCAGCGCGTGGGGCACTTCCCGTTCCGCTCCGACGCAACGGACCTGCCGCCCGCCGACGCCGTCGACCTGCCGTACCCGAAC
>CAZEJA010000016.1:13650-16252 GCA_964512215.1 uncultured Planctomycetaceae bacterium | reverse complement strand
CACGCTCCACCGCTTGACGGCCGCGACCAGCAGGAAGCCGCCGTTGGCGAGCAGCAGGTAGGTCATCAGGGCGATCTGCTGGTCGCGCCCGCTGCGGAGCAGCACGGGGGTGAGCATCGCGCCGACCAGGGCGATGACGGCCGTCGTCAGCAGGTTGCACCGCAGCGACATCGCGATGCCCAGACCCGACACACAGCACATCAGCACGAAGGCGACGGGGCTGGACACGAGGCTGTACAGGCCGTTGGGGCTGGCGATGAACACCACGCCGTAGAGCAGGACGATGCCGCCGCCGATGACGCCGGCTGCGAACCCGCGCATCCGCCGGCGGATCGCCCACTCCCCCGCGCCGACCATGGCCAGCCCGGTCGCCGCCCCGGTGAGCACGCGGACCGTCTCGTTGATCCAGCCCTGGTCGATGGCGTACTTGAAGAAGAACACCGCCCCGAGCAGCAGCACGCCGACGCCGACGATCAGCATCCACCGCGTGCCGATGACCTGCTCCAGCGGCTTGCGAGGGGCGCGGGGCTTGGGGGGCATCGTCGGAGCAGGCGCCGCGGGGGCCTGTGCGGCGGGAGTCTCCTTCGCAGCGGGCTTCTCCGCAGCAGCTTTCTTCGCGGAAGCAGGCGGCGTCACACCGTAGGCTTCCCCGGCCTTCGGTATGCCCTTGTCGAACGCCTTGACCGTCGGCGGCTTGACCGGTTTCGGAGGAGGAGGCGGGGGAACCACGGGCGGCTTGGCCGGACTGGAGGGCGGCGCGGAGGGTGTGCGGAGCCCCCGCACCTCCCACTCCAGCGCGTCGATGCGCCGTCTCAGGTCCTGCAGAATCTGCAGCAGTTCATCCGCCCGTCGTGGGGAATCCCCGTCACTCATCGGTCGCCCTTTCCGGGCGGCATCTTCCCGCGCCCGATCGGGAATGTCCAGAGGCTGCCCCCGCCTCGGGAACATCGAGCGTGCCACGCTCACGCGAAGCTCGGGCGTGTTCCATGCACACAGGCCCGTGAACGGGCCTCTCCGTACGCACCGCACCCCGCTGCGCCCCGCCCTGCTCTGCGTCCTCTGCGCCTGCCTGCCGGCAGGCAGGTCTCTGCGGCCTGGACGACAGGCGGACATCCGGGCAGAACCCTATGTATCTCAATGCGATCACTGTAGAATGGATGCCGAGCCGCCGTCGGTGGCGGGCGGGCCGCCTGTTTACCGCAAGAGACAGGTGGGATAGAATCCATCGCCGCGATAGTCGCGGCCGGTCGTACCCACAGAGGAGATGCCGGCTTGGCAAAGGACGGTGACGAACAAGCGACGGCGACCACGCCGCAGCGGGCGGGGAGTGCGTCTTCCGGGGTGGACCTGAACCGGCTGAAGATACGCGACCGCGCCGCGCCTCCGCGTCGCGGCCGCTGGAAGATCCTCGTGCTCTGCCTGCTGTTCCTCGGGATCGGCGTCGGGGGGTCTTACCTCTGGAACCACTACGGGGTCGACAGGACGCTGAAGGTCGACACCGCCCTCGTCCAGGCGGCCCACACGACCCAGGCGCAGCAGTTCACGGCTGGGGGGTGGATCGAAGTGGCCCGCCCCGCCTGGCCTCTCGTGGTCACGTGTCGGATCTCCGAACGCCTCGAAACGCTGTCGGTCCGCGAGGGCCAGGTCCTCGAAGCCGGGCAGGTCATCGCGACGCTGTACAGCAAGGACATCCAGACCCGTCTGGACCTCGCTCAGGCCGACGCCGACGCCGCCGCTCGAAACCTCGACCGCTTCAACGCCGGTTTCCGCAAAGAGGAGATCGACGCCGCCGCGGCCCGCGTCGCGGAGACGGCCGAGCAGCAGCGCATCGCCGCCAACAACTACAAGCGATCTCAGGCCGTCCCCCCCGGGGGCATCTCGCAGGAAGACCTGGACCGCGACCTGTCGGCGCTGAACAGGGCCAAGGCCCTGCACGCGCAGGCGATGGCGGACCTGGCGAAGCTCAAGGCCGGCTACCGCAAGGAAGACGTCGCCGTCGCCCGGGCCGAACTGACCCGCGCCCAGCGGAACGTGGAGCTGATCGAGCGGGAGTTGAGCTACTGCACGATCCAAGCCCCGGAATTCGACCGCCCGCTCCGCGTGCTGAAGGTGCTGCACCGCGTGGGCGAGTGGATCGACGCGAAGAAGCAGCCGGAACTGATCTGGCTGTACGATCCGACGCAGATGCAGGCCCGCGCGGACGTCACGCAGCCGAACATCCGCTCCGTCGCCGTCGGCAAGCCCGCGATCGTGATCACCGAAGCCAACCCGCAGCGGAAGTACAAGGGCACGGTCCTGCGCATCGAGCCGCTGGCGGAACTGGCCAAGAACACCGTCACCGTCCGCATCAAGATCGACGACCCCGACGAGCTGCTGTTCCCGGAGATGACGGCCCGGATCACATTCCTGGCGGACAAGCCTATACTGGTGGAGACGGCCGGCGCGGTCTTCGTCCCGACGGCCGCCGTGCTCGACGAGGGCGGACGGAAGTACGTCTTCGTTCTGGATGCCGGGCGCGCCCGGCGGCGCGCCCGGCCCCAGGGCCCCCACCCCGGCGCCCCCAATAGCCACACCCGCCGGCAGCACCCCCGCCCCCCCCACC
>CAZEJA010000016.1:0-13640 GCA_964512215.1 uncultured Planctomycetaceae bacterium | reverse complement strand
GACGTCACCGTGGGCGCCGTCGCGGGCTCGCAGATGCGCATCACCGGCGGGCTGCAGCCCGGACAGCGCATCATCACCAGTCACCTGGGCTCGCTGCGACCGGGCCTGGCCGTGGAGGAGAAGTAGTGGCCCCCTATATCACCATCGAGAATCTCAGCAAGATCTACACGCGCGGCGACAACACCATCCGCGCCCTGGACGACGTCAGCCTCGAGGTCGCCGCGGGCGAGTTCGTTGCCCTCATGGGCCCCAGCGGCTCGGGCAAGACGACGCTGCTGAACATCATCGCGGGCATCGACCGTGCGACGCAGGGGAGGCTCACGATTGACGGCGCCGACATTCTGGGCATGGGCGAGGCCGCCACGTCGTCCTGGCGGACGCGGAACGTCGGGTATGTGTTCCAGTTCTACAACCTCATGCCCATGCTGACGGCCTTCGAGAACGTCGAACTTCCGCTGCTGGTGCTGCCGATGTCGCGCGCGGACCGCCGCGCCCACGCCCAGGCTGCGATGGAGGCCGTCGACATCGTCGATCGGGCCGAGCACTACCCCCGCCAGCTCTCCGGCGGGCAGCAGCAGCGCGTCGCCATCGCCCGGGCGATCGTGACGGATGCGAACATCCTCGTCGCCGACGAGCCCACGGGCAACCTCGACGCCGAGAGCGAAGATGAGATCATGGTGCTGCTGAAGCGCCTCAACCAGGAACTCGGCAAGACGCTGCTGATGGTCACGCACGACGCAGCCGCCGCGGCGTTCGCCGACCGGATTCTCCGCCTGGAAAAGGGTCGCCTCCGCAGCCCGGAAATGGCAGGTGCATAGATGTCCCTCAAACTACTGTCCCTGATCGTCAAGAACCTGTTCCGATCCAAGACCCGCCTGCTCGCGACGACGGGCTGCTGCCTGGTCTCGGCGCTGATCGTGGGCTTCTTCCTGACGGCGGAGAACAGCTTCAGCCGCGTCGGGAGCAGCGCAGGCGACGGGCTGAACCTGGTGATGACACAGAAGGACCGCTACTGACCGACGTCGAGCCAAATCTCCGATGCCGAGACGCAACAGATCGGAGATCTTCCGCAAGTCGCGGAAGTGATGCCCGTCAAGCTGCTCATGACGGAATGTCAGTCAGCCAGCGACGTCATCGCGATGCAAGGCGTGGACAAACAGACGTTCACGCACTACCGGGACTACCGCATCGAGCCGGCCGCCATCGAGGCGTTCCGGCAGGACAAGTCCGGCGCGCTGGTCGGCAACCAGATCGCCGGTCGCTACAAGTGGAAGGTCGGCGAGCACGTGGTCCTGAAGGAGCTCAACGGGATCAGCTTCACGATCCGCGGCATCTTCACCACGAACGGCTCGGCGGAGGATTTCGTGATCGTGACCGGCAGACGGTTCCTCCAGGAGGCCGACGGGATGCAGGGCGTCTCCAACCGCGTGATCATCCGCCTGAGGCCCGGCAGCGACGCCGACGCCGTGGCCGCGCAGATCGACGACCTGCCGCTGACGGTCAAGACGTATACGCGCGCGGAAGAGACCTTCATGAACGCCTCCGTCGACCAGTTGCGTGACCTGATCACGGTCAGCCGGATCGTGATCGCCGTCGTCATCGCGGTCATTCTGCTGGCAATGGGCAATGCGATCTCGATGACGACCCGCGAGCGGACCCGCGAGTTCGGCATCCTGCGGACGCTGGGCTTCAAGCGGGGAACGATCCTCGGGATGCTGGTCTCGGAGGGCACGTTCCAGGCGCTGGTCGGCGCGGCGTTGGGGCTCGCGATCGTCCAGATCGCGATCTCCGCGAACCTGATCGAGACGGTCTCGACGTGCGGCATTACGATCACGATGTCGGCCGGCCCGGAGGTCTGGCTGCCGGGCCTGGGCATCATCGGCCTGGGCGGGCTGCTGGGCAGCCTGGTGCCCGCATGGCGGGCGAGCCGGCTGGAGATCGTCACCGCCATCGCACATGAGGAGTAAGGCGCCGATGGGCCTGCCGCTCAACTACTCGCTGCGGAACATGCGACGCCGCCCCCTGCGGACGGCCATGACGGTGCTCGGCATCGCCGTGGTGATTTTCGCCGCCGTGTTGATGCTGGCGCTGTCGCGGGGGCTGTTCTCGCGCCTGGACGTGACGGGCTCGTCGGACAACCTGCTGATCATCAGCCGCAAGGGCCAGAACGCGATGTTCAGCAACATCGAGGCCGAGGAAGTCAACGCCCTGCTGGCCATGCCGCACCTGGCCAGCGACGCGCAGGGCAAGCCCCTGATCTCGCCGGAGATCCTCCACGTCGCGACCGTGAGCGTGCCCGCAACGGGCTTGAAGCTCCGGGCGCCGGTCACGCTGCGGGGCGTGGACCCGATCGCCTACGACGTGCACGACTCGCTTCGCGTCACCGACGGGCAACTGCCTCGCCCCACCGGAGTCGAGGTCCTCGTCGGCTCGATGGCGCACATCAAGCTGGGCGTTCCCGCCGAGGCGGTCGCCGTCGGCGAGAAGATCGAATTCGAGGGCCTGGAGTGGACGGTCGTCGGGCACTTCGTCGACAGCGGCTCGCTGATCGAATCGGAGATCTGGGTTCCCCAGGAGGCGATGATGACGTTCATGCGGCGGCGGACGCATTCGCTCGTCGTCGTCAAGTTCGAGAGCCCCGAAGACGCCCACGACGCGACGGCGCTGTTCAGTCAGTCCGGAGCGATCGAGCGGTACTTCAAAGGCTGGTCGGAACGAGGGTATTACCGGCAGTTCACGGACACGTTGGCGTGGATCTTCTGGCTGTCCGTGTTCATGGTCTGCCTGGTCGCGCTGGCCGGCGTGCTGATCGGCGTCAACACGATGTACACCGCCATCGTCAGCCGCATGGGCGAGATCGCCACCCAGCGAATTCTCGGGTTCACGAAGCTCGACATCACGGTGTCGCTGCTGGCCGAGTCGGTGATGATCGCACTGGTCGGCGGGGCGCTGGGCTGCGCGGCCGGCTACATCCTCGACGACATGCCGATGAAACTCTCGCAGGGAGCGTTCTCGCTGTCGGTGGACTGGCTGGTCGTCGTCCTCGCGCTGGGCCTGGCCGCGATTACCGGCGTGCTGGGCGCGCTGCTGCCGACAGTCAAGAGCCTTCGCCTGAGCATCATCGAGGCCCTGCACTATGAATAGGACCGCCCTGCTGCTTTGCCTGCTCGCCCTGCCCGCCTGCGATGCGTTCTACGCGCCGCCGGCGAGCCCGAAACTGCCGGCGACGACACGCCCGGCGCCGTCTCACACCGCCTCGCCGATCCCCGCGCCGGACCTGCCCGACCCGCTGACGATCGAGGCCGGTCTCGCCTACGCGTGGCAGCACCACCCGGCCCTGGATCGCACCCGCCGGAAGATCCGCGCCAAGCACGGGCTCCGTGCCCAGGCGGCGCTGTGGCCCAACCCGACCGTCAGCGGGATGTTCCTCGAAGAGCCCGACAAGAAGACGCAGGCGACCGTCCTGCTCGCCCAGAAGTTCGAAATCGGCGGCAAGGTCGGCGCCCGCGTCTCGGCCGCGGCGGCAGACATCTTCCTCTCGGAAGCCGAACTCGTCGACGTCTGGAGCGGCATTCGCGCGAACGTCAAGGAGGCCTTCCTCCGCCTGGCGTACGCCCGCCGCCAACGCGCGCTCGCCGAGCACGTCGCCCGGACCGATCAGCAGCGCCTGGACCTGGCCACGGGGCTGTTGAAGGCCGGCAAGACGTCGGAAGCCCAGACGCTTCAGATCACGCAGCAGGCCGCCCGGTCCCGCACCACGTTCGAGCAGAGCGCCTCGCGGGTCGAGGACGCCTCGCGACAGGTGCTTGCCGCCATCGGCCGCCAGCCCGACGGCGAGGCGCCCGACGTCGACTGCGTTCTTCACGTGGCATCCCCGCTGGCCGAGACATTCCCCGCACTGCTTGCCGCGGCGAACGAGAGCAACCCGCAGATCGCCACCGCCCGCGCACAGACAGCCGTCGCGCAGGCGCGGTGGCGCCTCGCCCGAACGAAGCGATGGTCGGACGTGACGGTGGGCCTGGGCTATCGGCGGACCGACTATGACATGGAGAGCGGCGGCGGGAATGCCGTCCTGCTGGAGGCCTCCATGCCGCTGACCGTCTGGGACCGCAACCAGGGCAACATCGCCGCCGCCCGCGAGGAGATCCGAGCGTCGCGCCGCCAGCAGGAGGCCGCCGCCCTGATCGCGGCGCGCGACCTGTCGGACCTGTTCTCGCAGCGAGAGCGTTGGCGGATGGAAATCGAGGCGCTGGACAAGCGGATCATCCCGGCGGCCGAGCGGGAACTCGCCCTCGCCGAGAAGTCCGAACTCGGGGGCAAGGTCCCGAAGCTCGACGTACTCAAGCTCTCCCGCGAGGTGACGGTGCTCCACCTTCGGAAACTCGAGATCCAACTCCTCGAAGCCGCCGCAACCGTTCACCTCGAGAAGATCGCCGGCGTCGCCGTGGACCGCCGCCCAGGCTCGTGAACGCGCCTGGAGCCCGCGCATAAAACGAGGCCCGCGGACGAAAGTCCGGGGGCCTCATTCTATATCGACACCTGCCCGAAGCTCCTGAATCAGGCGGTACCCGCCGACGGATTCCCACACGAAATCCACCGACGGCAGTTAATGCTTCGACCTGAGAGAAACGGGGTTAGAGAACACCTGTCCAAATGCTCTGGACTCTCCGACTCGCTCCTCCTTGCGCGAACGTGCAATCCTTCCGGCGACGGCCTCCACTTCACTTTGCCCGCCACCACACAGGATGTAGTGTACCCCGGATTCGAGAACTGTCAAGAACCGAATCGAGAAGGCGGGAAAAAACATGATTCCCCCCCGGCGGGCGAGCCTTCTTGCTTCCGGGAGCGGGCTCCAGTACCCTGAGACGCGTGACGCAGCAGGACGACAACGCGCAGCGCGACCGCCCGATCGGCGTGTTCGATTCGGGCCTCGGCGGACTGACCGTGGTGCATCAGATCGCCGCGGCCATGGGCGGCGAGGACATCCTATACCTCGGCGACAGCGCCCGCGTGCCGTACGGCATCAAGAGCCTCGAGACCGTCCGCGAGTTCGCCCGCCAGGACGCCGCGTTCCTCCGGCGGTTCGATCCGAAAATGATCGTGGTGGCCTGCAACACGGCCTCCGCGGCGGCGATTGACCTGCTGGAGGCGACCTGCCCGGTCGAAGCCGTCGACGTGATCCGCCCCGGCGCGGCGGCGGCGGTCGAGGCGACCGACGGGCTCATCGGCGTGATCGGCACGGAAGCGACGATCGCCTCCGGCGCGTACCAGCGGTCCATCGCGAATCTCGACCCCGACCGCGACGTCGCAGCCGTGCCGTGTCCCCTGCTCGTGCCCATCGTCGAGGAGGGACGCGACGAGGACGACCCCATCGTCCTGCACGTGCTGGGCGATTACCTGCATGACCTGCAGCGCCGCCGCCCCGGGGCGCTGATCCTGGGCTGCACGCACTATCCGCTGCTGGCCGGTGCGATCGGAAAGCTCATGGGACCGGAAACCGCCGTCGTCGACTCCGCTCGCGCGACCGCCGTCGAGGTCCGGCGGCGCCTCGACGCAGCGGACCTGCTGCGCGACCGCCCGGACGGCGGCACGCTGCGATGCTACACGACCGACAACGCCGAACGGTTCGCCCGCCTGGCTGCGTCGCGATTCCTCCGCGGCGCCCGCGCCGTCGACGCGGTCACGCAGGTGGGAACCGACGAACTCGAATCTCAACCCGCCGAAAGGTAGAACACATATGAAGCGGCCCGTACTCGTGATGGTCCTGATGGGAGCTACACTTCTCGCGCCCGGCTGCAAGAAGCGGAGCGAGGGCGAGGCGCTGACGCTCCAGAACCTCTACAAGAAACTCGCCGGTCCTTCCCCGCAGCAGCAGGTGGCGATGGCGTTCGACCCCGACAACGCCGACAACCGGCGGAAGGGCATCACGCTGCTGGCCCGCAAGGACTGGGGGCTCCAAGAGCCCTACCTGAAGGGATACGCGGGGCTGCTGGCGGCCGACGACCATCCGCTGGTCCGCTGCGCCGCCGTCCGGGCGCTGGGCAAGGCGGGCGACCCCAAGTACTTCAAGGACATCGTCGAGGCGATGTCGGATGAATCGCCCGCCGTGCGCTGGGACGCCGCGGTGGCGGTCGACCAGATTCTCCCGGCCGTCCGCGAGGCGGGGGGCGACCCGAACCTGGCCCTCCGCCCGCTGCTGAACCACGCGACGAAGGACCCTTCGGTGGACGTGCGGACGGCGTCGGCGAAGGCGTTGGGGCACTTCCGCGAGAGAGACGCCGTGCAGGCCCTCGTGGACTGCCTCGACGCCGCCGAGATGGGCCTGCGATACCAGGCGCACCTGAGCCTCGTCGAACTGACGGGGCAGGACCACGGCTACGACGCCGCCAAGTGGCGCCCCCTGCTGAAGGGCGAGGTGGAGTTCGCTCCGCTGCCGAAGCCCCGGCGCAGCTTCTGGGACTGGACGCGCCGCAAGAAGAAACCCGAACCGACGACGAAGCCGGACGACGCCGAGCCGGCCAAGCCTTGACGATTGCGATAAGGGGACACGCATGCTCGCGCTGGTCTATGACGGGAACGTGACGCTGCACACCGACTACCCGGACCCCGACCCAGGGGAGGACGAGGCCCTCATCGCCGTCCGGACGGCCGGCGTCTGCGCGACCGACCTGGAGATCACGAAGGGCTACATGGGCTTCCGCGGCGTGATGGGGCACGAGTTCGTCGGCGAGGTCATCGACGGACCGGGCGCCTGGAAGCACAAGCGCGTCGTCGGCGAGATCAACTGCATCTGCGGGGCCTGTGATCTGTGCACCGCGGGCCTGTCCAGCCACTGCCGCAACCGCACCGTCATCGGCATCGACGGGCGCGACGGCGTCTTCGCCGAACGCGTCGCCCTGCCCGTCCGCAACCTCCACGAAGTGCCCGACGCCGTCACCGACGAGCAGGCCGTCTTCGTCGAGCCTCTCGCCGCCGCCCTGCAGATCATCCGGCAGGTCCAGCTCGACGCCGCCGCGAGCGTCGTCGTGCTCGGCGAGGGGCGACTGGGGCAGCTCGTCGCCCGTGTGATGAAGCACACCGGTGTGGAACTCGTGCTGGTCGGCCGCAGCGCCGCCAAGCTCGAAGCCGCCGAGAAAGTCGGCATCCGCACCGCCCTGCTCGATACGTTCGTCCCCCGCAAGGACACCGACGTCGTCGTCGACGCGAGCGGGAGTCCGGAGGGGTTCGGACTGGCGATGCGGGCGGTCCGCCCGCGCGGCACGATCGTGCTCAAGAGCACCGTCGCGGCCGAGTCGGGCATGAACCTCGCTCCGCTGGTCGTCGACGAGATCACCGTCGTCGGCTCGCGGTGCGGGCCCTTCCCCGCCGCCCTCCGCGTGCTGGCCGGCGGCGAGATCGACGTCTCCGCCCTCATCAGCAAGCGGTTCCCGCTGAGTCAGGCCCCCGCCGCCCTCCGTGCCGCCGCCAATCCCGACGCCCTCAAAGTCCTCCTCGACGTACGATAACGAGCCGCGACCGCAAGGGAGCGGGGGATCTGAACAGAACGTTCCCGCTGCATGCCCCGCTCCCTCGCGGTCGCGGCTCGTTCGCCTGTCCCGATGTGAGCATCTACTCCTTAAACAGATCGGTCGAGAAGTAACGTTCCATGCGGTCGGGGAAGACGGTGACGATGGTGGGACTTCCGCCGAGGCGCCGGGCGGCTTCGACGGCGGCAACGTAGTTGAGCCCGGAACTGAGGCCCACGGGGAAGCCGCGACGGATCAGGTCCTGGCTCGTTCGCACGGCCAGCTCGTCTTCGACCTCGACCTCGATCAGGCTGGGCAGTTCGTCGGGACGGAAGATCTTGGAGATGTCATCGGCCACGCCGGGGATGCGGGCGGAGAAGCTGCAGCACTCGGCCTCGGCGAAGCATCCACCATCGCCGGTGGTGACCGGGCGGGCGAGCACGGGCGTCACGTCGCATCCGCCGTCGGCGAGCCCGCGATAGAGCCCCACGAGCGTTCCTCCGGTGCCCACGCCGCTGACGACGACGTCCGCGAACCCGCCGGGGATGTCGGCGAGGATCTCTCTCGCCGTGCCCACCCGATGGGCCTCGGCGTTGTCGGGGTTCTCGAACTGGCGCGGGCAGAATGCGCCGCTGTCGGCGACGAGTTGCCCGGCGGCGTCGATCGCGCCTCGGATGCCCTCAGTCTTCGGGCTGAACCGGACCTCGCCCCCGTACGCCCGGATGATCAGCACGCGCTCGTTCGAGACGCCCTCGGGCATGACCGCGATGAACCGCACGCCGAGCTGCGCGCAGGCCATCGCCATCGCGATACTCGTCGACCCGCTGGAAGCCTCAACGACGGTGCTGCCCGCGTCGATCGCGCCGCTGCGCCACGCGCGAGACAGGATGTAGTTCGCGATGCGGTCCTTCGTCGAGCCCGACGGGTTCAGGAACTCCAGCTTGCACCAGACGATCGGGTCCGACGGCGCGAGCTGCACGGCCACCAGCGGCGTCGGTGCGATCTTGTCCAGGTAATGGTCACCGTGCGGCAGTCGTTGCGTCATGTGCTTCCCTTATGTCGAGTGTGTAATGTACGGGGCCTCGGCGGGCATCTCGCGCCGGACGCTGGAAGTCGGCGCCGTCCGGGGCGCCGGGCGGACCGTCTCCAGATAGTGTGCCGCGCCGGACATGAACATCTGCACGGCGATGACGGTCAGCAGCAGCCCCATCAGTCGCTGGGCCGCCAGCATGCCCCGCCGCCCGAGCAGGCGGGAGATCCGCCCGGCCGCCAGAAGGATCACCAATCCGACCAGCCAAGCTGCACCGAGCCCCGCCAGCACGGTCGCCGACGAATCCGCCTGTGTCGACAGGAGCATGACCGTCGCCATCGCCGACGGGCCGGCCAGCAGAGGAATCGCCAGCGGAACGACAAGCGGCTCGCCCTCGATGTCGTCGCCGCCGAACAGTCCGTCGGCCGACTCGAAGATCAGCCGCAGCGCGATAATGAAGATCACCACGCCGCCGGCGACCTCGAGCGCCGGCATCTGCACCTTCAGCGTCCGCAGCAGTGCTGGCCCGAAGTACAGGAACGCCACCAGCACCCCCAGCGCGATGACGTTCTCCCGCACAATCACCCACCGCCGCCGCCGGGGCGGCACGACCTCGAGGATCGGAAGCCACATGCCGATGTTCCCGATCGGGTCCATCACCAGGAACAGCGTCAGCGCCGCGTAGAAGATCGTAATCGGCGTCTCCACGTCACGCGCCCTCCCTGTCGTGCTTACCGCGCATTCTTCTTCCCCACGCGGTCACCGCGCACGTACATCTTGATGCTCCCGCGCCGGGAGAAGACCTGTTTCCGGGACGCGGTGAATGCCTCGGTAGCGATCTTCTCAATACGCGCGACGACATCCCCGTGCTGGTCGGCGATGTCCTGCGACTCGCCCAGGTCCTTCTCCAGGTCGAAGAGCTTCCAGCCGCCCTTCCCGCTGCGATGGGCCTTCCACTTGCCCATCCGGATCGCCACGCCCCTGCCGCCCCAGCACAGGTACTCATGCTTCTTCTGCCGATCGGTCTGCCCTCGCAGCGTCGGCGCGATGGAGATGCCGTCGGTCTTCGGGCATTTCGCGCCAGCCAACTCCGCGAAGGTGGGCATCATGTCCTGGAAGCCGCCGATGTGATCGCTGGTCGTGCCCGGCGCGACCGTGCCCGGCCAGCGGGCGATGAACGGCACGCGGATGCCGCCCTCGGTCAGGCTGCCTTTGCTGCCCTGCAGGGGCCCGGCGCCCTGGAAGAACTCCACCAGCGGCTGCCAGAGCCCGCCCTGCGGACCGTTGTCGCTCGTGAAGATCACCAGCGTATTCTTGTCAATGCCCAATTCCCTCACCAGGTCGAGGACCTCGCCCACGTGCTGGTCGAGGCGGCTGATCATGCCCGCGTACACCGTGTAGGCGTCGTCGCTGCCGAGGTACCCCGCCCGCCCGTCGTTGATCGTTGCCTTGGGGAACTTGCCGCGGTACGGCGCCATCGATTCTTCCGGGACGGCCAATTCCACGTGCGGAACGATCGAGGGCACGTAGCAGAAGAACGGGCGGTTCTTCTTCGCGCTGGCGCGGATGAACTCCAGCACCTTCCCGTGCAGCACGTCCTCGACGTACTGCTCTCGCTTGTCGATGTTGCCCGGAAGCTGCATCTTCTCTTCGTTATGCCAGATCCAGTACGGGTAGTAGAAATGCCCGTGCACCTGGTGATAGAAGCCGTAAAACTCGTCGAAGCCCTTCTTGTTCGGGTGCCCCGGGCTGCCCTCCACGCCGAGCCCCCACTTGCCGAACCCGCCCGTGGAGTAGCCCGCCTTCTGAAGCACCTGGGCGACGGTGATCTCATCCGCCAGCAGGGACGAACTGCCCGAGTTGGACCGCACGGGCGTGTGCCCGTGGTGCAGCCCGGTCATCAGGACGCTGCGCGACGGGGCGCACACGGTGTAGCCCGCGTAGTACTGCGTGAACTTCAGCCCCTCGGCCGCCATCTTGTCGATGCGGGGCGTGCGAATCTTCTTCTGCCCGTAGCAGCCGAGATGCCCGTACCCCAGATCGTCGGCCATGATGTAGATGATGTTGGGGCGGTCGTCTTTCGCCGCATGGAGCAGACGCGGCGTAACCGTCGCCGCCGCGCCCAAGGCGACCGCTTTCAACAGATCGCGTCTCGTAGTCGTACTCACCGAGCGTGTGCTCCTTCCTCAAGCCTTCTTCTTGCCCTTGCCTTTGCCCTTCCGCGGGGGCTTCTTGGGCGCGGGGGCGGGCTTCTGCGGGGCCGGCCAGCCGTTGGCGCGGATACGCTTGCCGACTTCCGTCAGCGTCCGGACGTCCACCTGCGGGATCGACCCGTCGCCGAGCGGGCCGGTGTTCAGCAGCAGGTTGGCCTTCCAGTGCGCCGCGTGGGCGAGCATCTTCATCACCTGGTCGGGCGTCTTGTGCGCTTCGGTCTTGACCAGTCCCCAGCCCTTCTGCTGCAGCGTGTCGCAGATCTCCAGCGGCTTGTCGGGGGCCTCGGCGACCTTGCCCGCCCGCCGCTCGTCGCCCGCCGCGGGCTTGCCGCGCTCGGGGGCGAAGAAGTCTTCCGTGCCCAGGAAGCCCTGCTTGTAGCTGACCAGCACCTGCGGCTGCTTGCTGTGGATGTAGTCGTACAACTCCTGCGCATGCCACACATCTTTCTGCATTTTGCTCGTGCCGATCCCGTCCAGCCAGATGCCCGCGATGGGCCCGTAGTTCTCCAGCAGTTCGGTGATCTGGGCCTGCATGAAGTCGACGTACTTCTGGATGTCGTGCTCGGCGCCTTTCTTGTAGGTCGCTTCGCTCTGCCAGTACGCCGGGCGGGCGGTCTTGCCGAACTTGTCGGGGTTCGGGGCGTGCGGGTGCTTCCAGTCGCGCCCGTGCGAGTAGTAGCAGAAGAAGCCCAGCCCCTTCTTGCGGCACGCCTCGGCCAGTTCGCCCACGAGGTCGCGCTTCGCGGCCGTCTTCATCGTGTTGAAGTCCGACTGCTTCGTATCCCAGAGGCTGAAGCTGTCGTGGTGGCGCGTGACGAGGTTGATGTACTTCATCTCGGCCCCGAGGGCCAGGTCCGTGATGAAGTCGGCGTCGAACCCCTTGCACGTGAAGCGATCGGCGAGCTTGGCGTACTCGGCCAGCGGGACGGGCCCGCGGAGCTGTACCCACTCGTGACGCCCCAGCAGCGAGTACAAACCGTAGTGCATGAACAGCCCGTACTTCGCGTAGCGGAACCACTGGATGGCCGCCGCGCGGGGGTCTTTGGCGTACTGGGCCGCGTAGTCCTTGAGATAGGAAGGCAGGCCCTCGTCGACCGGTTTGAAGGTGACGCCTGGCGCCGTCGGGCGCGCCGCGGCCGCCGCCCGTCCCACTCCCGTCATCGCCGGCAGGGCCAGCCCTGCACCCGCCGCAGCACCGGCACTTCGGAGAAACTCTCGTCGCGTTCGCTGAGTCATCGCATTCCACCTTTCCGAACCGTCGTCTCGATGAAAAAGGCCTTGAAGTAGAGCGTCAAATCCGTATTATGCTTCAGTTTCAGTGCTGCGGCAATACTCGGGATGCGCCTACGGAGCATTCCCGGCAGAAAGGAAAAGTGGTCCCCGGATGATCAAGGTCAAAGCCAGAGGCAACGAGTCGATCCAGCAGATGCTCAAGCGGTTCAAGAAGATGTGCGAGAAGGAAGGCCTGACGCGCGACATCAAGCGCAACAGCTACTACGAGAAGCCCTCTGAACGCCGTCGTCGCCGCCTGCGCAAGAGCGTCAAGCGGGTCGGCCAGTACTAGCGATTCCCCGCCCCGGGCCGACTCCCCCGCGGCCTGTCCCAGGGGCGACCGACGCGCCACGATGCGGTTCGGGGGTGTGACGTTTCCGGAAGGCAGGCCCGCCGGCAGGCAGGTTTCCTTCGCCGCGGGATTCCCGTCCGACAGATCGGCCCGCTCCCGCCCCCAGAACGTGAACCGTTTCACGAGAGATAGATCAGAGAGAATTCACCCACAAAAGGAGCCACCGATGACCGTTCTCTCGCCCACCAAACGCCGTTCCCTGAGCATACTCGCCCTGCTGGGTATGGGCCTGCTGCTCGCCCTGCCGACGGTTGCAGCCGCCGAGGAAACATCGGCCCCCGCCGAAGGCCTCGGCGCGATCCCCACGATCTGGTGGATCGCCCCCATCGGCGCCATCGTCGCGCTGGCGTTCGCGTGGATCTTCTACAAGCAGGTCAAGTCCGCCGACCCAGGCGATGAGAAGATGCAGGAGATCGCCGGGCACGTGACGGCCGGGGCATTGGCCTACCTGAAGCGACAGTACAAGGTGGTCGCAATCTTCTTCGTGGTCGTCTCGGGCATCCTGTTCTGGATGGGATGGATCGGCGTGCTGCATCAGATCGTATGTATCGCCTTCCTGACGGGCGGCTTCTTCAGCGGCCTGTGCGGGTGGCTGGGCATGAAGACGGCGACACTGGCGTCCAACCGGACGACCCAGGGCGCCAAGGAAAGCCTCAATCGCGGTCTGACCGTCGCCTTCCGAGCCGGCGCCGTCATGGGCCTGGTCGTCGTCGGCTTCGGGCTGCTGGACATCTGCGGGTGGTTCATCGGGCTGTCCCTGTTCAGCGACATGGGGCTCGTTGAGATCACCGTCGTCATGCTGACGTTCGGCATGGGCGCCTCTTCGCAGGCGCTGTTCGCCCGCGTGGGCGGCGGTATCTACACGAAGGCCGCCGACGTCGGAGCGGACCTGGTCGGCAAGGTCGAAGCGGGCATCCCCGAGGACGACCCGCGGAACCCCGCCACCATCGCGGACAACGTCGGCGACAACGTCGGCGACGTCGCGGGCATGGGGGCGGACCTCTACGAGAGCTACTGCGGGTCGATCCTCGCGACGGCCGCCCTGGGCGTGTCGGCTGCCTTCGCACTGGGGCTCGGCAAGCTCGACGCGATGAGAATGCTCGCCGCCCCGATGGTGCTGGCGGGCGTGGGCATCTTCCTGTCGATCATCGGCATCTTCCTGGTCAAGACCCGGGAAGACGCCAGCATGAAGCAGCTCATGGGCGCCCTGATGCGGGGCGTGATGGGCTCGAGCATTCTGATCCTCGCCGCCGCCGGCGGAGTGTGCT